>DQNX01000062.1 GCA_015658965.1 Gammaproteobacteria bacterium | reverse complement strand
TGTGAAAGATGCGCCATGATTCTTAGCTCAATTTGAGAATAATCTGCCGCAATAATTACGTTGCCTTTGTTGGCGACAAAAGCCCCCCTAATGCGCGCACCTTGTTCAGAGCGAATGGGGATATTTTGCAGGTTTGGATTGCTCGATGACAGGCGTCCTGTTGCTGTGACTGCTTGATGGTAAGAGGTGTGCAAACGCTGAGTTTTAAGATCAATTTGCTTTGGCAAAGCTTCTAAATAAGTTGAGTTGAGTTTTGTGAGTGTGCGATAAGACAAAATCAAGTCAACCAATGGGTGATCCAATAATTTCAAAGCTTCTTCATTGGTAGAGGGCGCACCCTTAGGAGTTTTCTTTTTCGCTTCTAAGCCCAAACCCTCTTCAGAAAATAAAATTTGTTGAATTTGCCTGGGTGACTCTAAATTAAACGCATCACCTGCTAACTCAAAGGCTTGCGATTGAATGGTTTTCATTTGTGTGGCAACATTAACTTGTTGTGTGTTCAAAGCGCTCACATCTAACGCCACGCCATTACGCTCCATACGCACCAAAACTTGAATTAAGGGGATTTCTAGATTTTGATACAATCTAGCCAGCTTAGGATATTGTGCCAAGTCATCCTCTAATACCCGGTTGAGTTCATGCGTGACAATGACGTCTTCACAAGCGTAAGGGAATGCTTGGTCTAGCCCGACCTGATTAAAGCTAATTTGCTTTTTGCCTTTGCCTGCCACATCAGAAAATAAAATGGTTTGATGGTTAAGATAATGCTGTGCCAAATCATCCATGTTGTGCCGTGTTGCCACTGAATTTAGGCAGTAAGATTTCACCATCGTATCATCACTAATGCCTTTTAAGGTGATGCTATAATTGGCTAAAACGTGGCTGTCATATTTGAGATTTTGCCCAACTTTGTGAATGGCTGAATTCTGTAAAATAGGGCTGAGTTTTTCCAGTACTTCTTCAAAATTAAGCTGCTTTGGCACATCTAAATAATCATGCGCGACCGGCACATAAAAGCTGTCTTTATCAACTAAAAATACCCAGCCCACAATTTGGGCATTCATATAATCCAACGAAGTCGTTTCTAAATCAAAAACAAAAGAGTTGCTTTGTTCTAATCTTTGTATTAATGTTTCAAAGGTTTGACCCTCTAGCACCAATATCTGGGAATAATCAGCCATAAAATTACTGCTTGGCGCGTGCTCAACTGTATCAGTCACAGGGCTGGCTGTGGCTTGTGTGTCTGGCTTAGGTGTGGCTGATTGCTGGCTAACACCCAGTTGTTTAAGCCACATCGAAAATCCGTATTGTTGAAATAAGTCGGCTAACTTTACATTGTTTGGGCCGGGCTCATCTGTCAAAATATCGCAAGGTAAATCAACATCGAATTTAAGCTGCACTAACTGATAAGACAAATCTAACAGCTCAAAACTGTCACGTAATTTTTCACCCACTTTGCCCTTGATTTGATCCGCATTGGCTTTAATGCTTTCAATGGTCTTGAACTGATCTAGCCACTTGATGGCTGTTTTCGGGCCAACACTTGGCACACCGGGAATGTTGTCTGCACTGTCACCAGTGAGTGCTAATAAGTCTAGAATCTGGTCAGGGCGCACACCCATTTTTTCTACCACACCGGCATGATCGTATAAATCACCCTTCATGTTAAGCTGGGTAACATTGTCACTGACCAGTTGCATTAAGTCCTTATCACCACTGGCAATAATGGTTTTGAGTTTGTTCTCATCTGCACATCGACTCAGCGTCGCAATGACATCGTCCGCCTCAACCCCGGGTACGCACATAAAATGAAACCCCATGGCGCGGATAATCTCATACAGTGGCTCAATTTGCATAACCAACTCTTCGTCAGCAGGCTTGCGGTGAGCCTTGTATTGCGGGTAAAGATCGTGTCGATGATTCTTGCCCTTGGCATCAAAAATCGCAATCATTTTTGCCTGTGGATATTTACGCTGTAAATGCTTAATGGCATTAATCACACCAAACATAGCCCCTGTTGGAAAGCCATCGTCATTGGTTAAATTTTGAGAAAGTGTGGAAAAATAAGCCCTAAATAAAAAGGCCGATCCATCCAGTAAAATTAGCTTGTGCGACATGCGCTTAATTTTACCAATTTTTACTCAGCAAGATAAGACTTAACGCGCAGATCAACGGTATAAAATAAGATTTATTTGATCAAACGATTGTGACAACGCCTCAAACCCTTATTAGTGCCCACAATATCAGTCTAGAATGCCATGGAAATCCGGTGTTGGATGATGTTAGTTTCGAGTTAAAGCAAGGTGAATTTATCACCCTTATTGGGCCTAACGGCGCTGGCAAGAGCTCTTTGATTAAAGTTATGTTAGGGCTGATTAAAGCTGATAGCGGTAGCATTAAGCGCTCAAACAACATCAAACTTGGTTATACACCACAATCGTTTAGCCCCAACCCATTCATCCCAATTTCGGTGATTGATTTTCTTAATTTAAACCAAAAAGTAGTGCAAAGTTTCTTACACGAAACGGCCTTATTAACAGGCACTGAAGACTTATTAAATTCTCCATTAAAAAGCCTTTCTGGCGGCGAACTACAGCGCGTCCTACTCACGCGTGCACTACTAAGCAAGCCCAATGTCTTAATCCTAGATGAGCCCACTCAAAATCTAGACGTCAATGGTCAAATGCATTTGTATAAGCTTATTCAAGATATTCACCAACAGCAAGGCTGTGCGGTACTGATGGTTTCTCACGATCTGCACCGAGTGATGAAAGAATCAACTCAAGTACTGTGTTTATATCATCATATTTGCTGCATGGGACAACCGGAGTCGATTATTAAGGACAGCCAATTTAATCATTTATTCGCCGATCAAATAGATGAATTGATGATGACTTACGAACACCACCATAATCATTGTCATGAGGATTAAGCCAACTTTTTTCTAACTTTGAGCTGGTGCACTACTGTGCAAACATTTTTGCAGAATTTTGCTGCAGAAAATCACCCTTAGATATTTCCACCAACAAATCCCAACGACCCTTAAGTGGCAAAGTAACTTCTACTTGATACACACCCTCTTTGTTGACATGCATGGTTTTAGAAAAATCATGTTTCATTTCCAATGGTCGATAAAAATAAGCCACGGCTTTAGCGGCTGAAAGAACTTTGCCATTTTTAGAGCTGGCAGCTTTGTAAGTCTGCTCGACATTGTGGGTAACAAGCTTAGGCAAGGTTAGGTCCAAAGCCCAGCCTTGAGCTAATAATTGATTTCTGGCACTTAAGGTTTCACCGTAGGCCTTGCCGGTCAAATAAGCATCCTTTACCACCAAGCCTGGATGTGTTTCTATTGCAGTGACAATGCGCCAAAGAGTGGCGCCCACTAAGGCAAGAAACAACACCAGCATTAACATCATAACCGGGGACCTTTGTATACTCATTGCATGCTCCTAGGGGTAAAAAATGACGATTTATACCTTAAGGCTGAATCATCACTTGTGACTGAAAATATCACATCATTATTATCACCAACATCACGCTCAAATGCCTTTAAATAAACATAGATTGATTTAACATTGCCTGAAGAAATGGGGATATTTTTATATTGTCTTTGAGATTTTAAAGGCGTAATTTCACTCTTAAAATTCACATCAACCCGTATTGGCCGATTGGTTTTGTTCATAATTTTTAATTCGTACTTATTACGAATCGAACCATCGGAGAGCTGTACAAAAAGAGGCTGTCTGTCATGCAATACCTTGAAATCCATCGGTGCAATATTAAACAAACCGTACGTTAGAATCGATAAGGCTATTAATAAAATAGTTGAATATACAATTACTCTAGGGCGTTTATACAGTACTTTTGTTGGCTTGTTAAATTTCATTTCATCAAGCGAGGTATAACGAATTAACCCGATTGGCTTACCCACCTTAGTCATGACTGAATCACAGGCATCAATACACAAGCCGCAAGTGATACAGCCATACTCTTGACCTTTACGAATGTCAACGCCCGTCGGACACACGGCCACACACTGATGGCAATCGATACAATCGCCCTGACCCTCAGCATATTGGCCTTTCTTAAGTTTTTCACGTTGCTCACCACGAGTATAGTCATAGGTTGGAAGAATGGTTTGCTTATCAATCATCACGCCCTGAATACGGGCATAAGGGCAAATCCACAAGCACGTCTGCTCACGCATATGGCCTGCAAAAGTATAAGCGCCCAATGAAATTATTACTGTCACGCTCAACGTTGTCGCGGATGCGCTGGCATTAAAATAATCAGCCCAAGAAACGCCAAAATATAGCATCCAAGTAACGCCTGATAAAAAAGCAATTGCCAACCAGACCAAATGTTTACTGACTTTAATTCTAATTTTTCTCAAACCCCAAGACGCATTTTCTAGCTTTCGACGTTTTGCCGGCGACCCTTCAAAATATTCTTCCACCTTGGTAAACATATCTGTCCAAACTGTTTGGAAACAAAAGTAGCCACAAAATACTCGACCTAAAACCGTGGTCATCGCTGCCAATAAAATGGCTAAAAATAACAAAACCATGGTCAGCATCCACAGATCTTGCGGGAAAATAGTGATATCAAACAAATGGTATTGGCGTTTTTCAATATCAAATAAAATCGCCTGGCGCCCATTCCAATTTATATAAGGGCCAATAAAAAAAGGCAACCAAACCAAAATGCCAATCCATTTTAGTAAGCGAAACTTGCCTTTCATGCGCTTAGCATGGACCGTTTTTTCACCCAGATTTTGTACCCACTGTTCGCCTTCTGTATAAAGGTTATCCACTTGAATATTGTCTTTACTCACCTACACTCACTTGATGTTAAATCAATTTGCAATATCATATCATTAATACCCCTACTGATGCGTTGATATAGGCCAATAATACATCTTGAAAATACGCCTCTGATATAATGTTCTTTTTTATATTGAATGGACCCCGCATGAAAGCTATTATTGAAGCAGCGTTTGAAGACAGAGCCAATCTCAACCCACAAACTGCCAGTGCAGAAATCAAACAAGCCGTTGCTGAAGCAATACATTTATTAGACTCTGGCCAGGCCCGTGTCGCTGAACAGCAAGGCATCGGCGACTGGAAGGTTAACGAATGGCTTAAGAAAGCCGTGTTACTTTCCTTTAGATTAGAAGACAACGTGCCAATGGCGGGTGGTTTCACCCAGTACTACGATAAAGTGCCTTCAAAATTTTCTGACTTAACCGCCGACGAATTCAAAGCCGCCGGCGTACGTGTTGTACCGCCAGCCAGTGCCAGACGTGGATCCTACATTGCCAAAGACACTGTGTTAATGCCTTCATACGTTAATATTGGTGCGTATGTTGATTCAGGCACCATGGTTGACACTTGGGCAACGGTTGGCTCATGCGCCCAAATTGGCAAAAATGTACACCTCTCAGGCGGTGTTGGCATTGGTGGTGTCTTAGAACCACTCCAAGCCAGCCCAACCATTATTGAAGATAATTGTTTTATTGGCGCAAGATCGGAAGTGGTTGAAGGCGTAATTGTTGAAGAAGGTGCAGTAATTTCAATGGGTGTTTACATTGGTCAATCAACCAAAATCTTTAATCGTGAAACCGGTGAAATCACTTATGGCCGTATCCCCGCTGGCTCAGTTGTGGTTTCAGGCAACTTACCTTCTAAAGATGGCAGTTATTCACTTTATTGTGCGGTAATTGTAAAGCAAGTCGACGCAAGAACACGCTCTAAAGTGGGCATCAATGAGCTTTTAAGAGGAATTTAATTTATCTCTAGAACTAAAAAAACCCGCCTTTCGGCGGGTTTTTTATTGGTATATATGTATTACTAATCGCGTGTAAACAAAGCGTAGATCACAGCAACCGCTGCTAAACCTACTAAACCGTGTGAACCGAGGCTAGCAACAATACCTGTAATGGTACCGATTACATCGCCACCAATAAAAGGCACGCCTGCAGCACCTGTTCCAAAAATCACTTGAACCACAATGGCTAAAGCGATTAAAGCCACACCGGCTTCAGTTAGTTTTTTGATTGTACCGATAACAGTATCAAACATATTTTCCCCTCTTTAGTTAAATTAACAACCCAACTTTGTTATTGGATTAGAAGTAATTTAGAGTCATAGTTGGTTTGTGTCAAGCTTTTTTTTTGAAAATAATTAAAAAAATTATATTTTTATCACTAGATATTGAAAAAATTCTAAATTTTAAGGCTTAAAAGTCTTGTTAGGCAACAGATAGCGCAATTCCGATGAAAACAACCATGCCAATGAAATTATTATGCAAAAAAGCTCGAAAACAGGCTTTTTTTTCACGATTTTTGATCAAAAACTGATGGTAAATCATTAAAAATGCACTTAAAATCAGAGAAATATCGTAAAAAACGTTTAAATCGAAAATTTCCGAAATTTTTAAAAGTACCAATAACAAACAAATTTGCAGCAGTCCAATAATCAATTTATCAAACTTTGCAAACAACACCGCTGTGGATTTCACCCCAACTTTTAGATCCTCTTCTCGATCGGCCATGGCGTACATAGTGTCATAAATCACGGTCCAAATAACGCTAGCGGTAAATAGCCACCAAGCGCCGTCAGGTACGATGCCATTCGTTGCAGCAAATGCCATCGGCACACTCATGGCAAATGCCATACCCAGTACAAACTGAGGTAAATGTGTCCAGCGCTTCGTAAACGGATACAGTATTGCCAGCCCCGCAGCAACAAAGGCCAATTGAATGGTAAGACTGTTGGTCATTAACACCAAGCCAAAAGCCCCCATCATTAAAACAAAAAATAATACCAAAGCAGATTTAACGCTTACCTCGCCTGAGGCAATTGGTCGATGTTGTGTGCGTTCAATTAATTTATCAACTTTACGGTCGGCATAATCGTTAATCACGCAACCAGCTGAACGCATAATGCTAACGCCTACAACAAAAATGATTAATAGATCAATTCTTGGAAGCCCACCTTGCGCTAAAAATAGTGCCCACAACGTTGGCCATAACAATAAATAAATACCGACCGGCTTGTCAACACGCATGAGTCGAAAGTAAGCATTCATAGTTTTTTTAAAAAATCTTGTAAATCTTGGGTGAGCGGCGCTTGCACTTTTTGAATCTCGTTGGTGAGAGGATTGGTGAATGTCAATTGATGTGCGTGCAAAAATAAACGCTTGAGGCCTTTGTCTTTAACCTGCTTATCAAAACTCGGATCACCGTATTTGTCATCCCCGGCAATCGGATGTTTGGCGTGTTTGGCGTGTGCACGTATCTGGTGGGTACGCCCCGTTTCAATCAAGACCTCCACCAATGACGCCTCAAAATTCTGTTGGTTAAAATTCTTTAAAGGTTGAAAATGACTAATCGCCTGTTTACCTTTAGCATCTACCACGGTGTATCGTGAATTTTGGTACAGTGGTGCATCAATGGTATGGCGCTTCTTTGACCAAGTGCCACGCACTAAGGCAGTATAGCGTTTTTCCATTTGATGTTGGTTGAGCTGCTGGTGTAAGTTTTTTAGCACATTGCGTTTTTTAGCGATTAACAAAACACCCGAAGTTGCCCGATCAAGACGATGAACCAACTCGACCGGATCTTTATACATGCTGCGCAATGCTTCAATCACGCCGATGGTTACACCACTACCACTGTGCACAGCCAAACCGCTGGGCTTATTGATAATCAACAAGCCTTTGTCTTCATACAAAATACTATCGGTTAACAACTGCTTCAGACTGTCTGATGCTTGGACTTGCCCAGATTCTGACACTCGGATAGGCGGAATGCGTACCACATCATCCAACTGTAATTTATATTCTGCTTTTTTTCGACCTTTATTTACGCGTATTTCACCTTTGCGGATGACTCGATAAATATGTGATTTGGGTACGCCTTTTAAAATCTTAACCAGGAAGTTATCAAGTCGCTGACCTTGTGAAAATTCATCAATTGTTTGAAACGTAACAGCCATTAGTAATCTTTAATTTGAAAAGAATAAATTGTTAAAATTTTGTGTGGTTGTGTGTGCGATGTCGTCAATACTGACATTGCGAATTTGGGCTAACTGCTCGGCAACATAATACGTGTAAGCCGGGGAATTGGGTCTACCACGATAAGGCACAGGGGTTAAATAAGGCGAATCTGTTTCCACCAATAAGCGATCAGCAGGCACTTTTTTGGCCACTTCACGTAAGTCAGCCGCACTCTTAAAAGTTAGTATGCCGGAGAATGAAATATAAAAACCCAAGTCTAATGCTGCCTTGGCCGTTTCCCAATCTTCTGAAAAACAATGCATAACCCCTACACCCGCCTTTTCTTCATTCATGATTTTGATGGTATCGGCTTTGGCCGCGCGGGTATGGATAATCATCGGCTTACCAGATTGATTTGAAGCAGCAATGTGACGCCTGAATCGATCTCGTTGCCAGTCAGCTGTGTCTTTTTCAACATGAAAATAGTCTAACCCTGTTTCCCCAATGGCAATAATTTTGTCATGGTCCGCTAGCGCTAACAGCTCTTCAACACTCGGATCTTTGCCTTCTTGTTCTACTGGGTGCACACCGACTGAAGCATAAATTTGCTTGTGCGCCTTTGCCAGAGAAAGTACCTCATCAAAATGTTCAAGATCAATACAAACGCATAAAAACTCTACCACTGATAATTCTTTGGCGTGGGCAAGCATGCTCTCGATGCTACCACCGAATTGGTCTAAATCAACACGGTCAATATGGCAATGGGAATCGATAATCTTCATAAGCCTAATTTTTTAAGGAAGCCTCTGGCTTTGTCGTCTAACCTATCTTTAAGACCTTCTAGTTCGCCTTCAAGCTGTCGGCGAATACCTTCTTTGATTTCTTTTTCACCCAGCCTCAAGCCTTTTCTTTCAACTTCATCTTGGATTCGGCGTAAAGCCAATTTCATCAACTCTACCCCAACTTGGCTTATTGGAATACCCTGAGGCGCGCCAAACTGACGGATAACAACATCAGGCACTTCAACTGTATCTTTAATCCACTGAGTATCAATTTTCAATTGGGTATTAATAAACTGCAGATCATTAATGAGCACTCTGGTCTCAGACGAGGTGTTGGCATTGTCTGATTCATTTGCTGCTACTTGCTCAGTCGCACTGTTTGATTCTAATTCTAAATTTTTAAGCAATGTGACCAAATTCACTTGCCTGTTGTTTTGTTCTAGCGTGAATAACAGCCCATCAAACTCTAAACGCTCTATCACCAGCAACTTGTTTGAGCTTTCCAAACTGATAATCGCACTCAAATGATTAAGCACAAACGCATTTTTATTTTTAAAAGCTTCTGGGTTTTTGACTTCGATAAAATCCATGTTGATTTTTCCAGCAGACAACTCACTTCTAAATTCAGTAATGCTAACAGGTGTTTTCAGTGCTTGCTGTGCATAGGTCTCAATTGCGCTTTTAGTTAATCCGTCAAAAAACATGACGAAAGCCGCAATAATGACAATGATGAGCAATAATAAATAAGTCAGTATTTTTTTCATGTTTGTTCCAATTGTATTTCTAATAAAAATCGATCATCCGAAACATAGGGTACCTTGATTTGATGTGGTGTCATTAAAGCACTTTGCACCACTTCTTGTGAAAAATGATCACCCTTCATCAATAAGTAACGCCCATTATCACACAATAAATGCCGTGTTAGCTTTAATGTTTTATCAACTTCGGCAAAGGCTCTTGAAGTGATTTGTCCAAAACAGCTGGCCGGCTTAAAGTCTTCAACTCGCTTATTAATCACGTTAAGGTTATCAAGTTGCAATTGGGTTTTGGCAAATTGCATAAATCGACATTTTTTACCAACACTGTCAAGCACACTCACCAACAACGTTGGTTTCATAATCGCCAACACAATACCTGGCAGACCTGCACCTGCGCCTACATCTATCAGAGGCTCATCACCAATATAAGGCAAAATCGATAAACTGTCGAGCAAATGTTTTTTAACCCCAGATTGTGGGTCGCGAATAGCGCTAAGATTATAGGTCTTGTTCCACTTAATCATCAATTCAAGATAATCCAGTAATTTGTCGCTTTGAGACTCGCTTAATGACAAGTTCATTTTTTCAGCACCGTTGAGCAAGATTTGCCGAAGCTCATTCATGAGACTGTTTTATATGTTTTTAGATAAACCAATAAAATAGAAATAGAAGCCGGCGTCACCCCTTGGATGCGGCTGGCTAGACCAATTGTTTCTGGACGATGAAGGCTTAACTTCTGCCTTACCTCTGCTGATAATGCGCCAATAGAGTCATAATCCATTGACTCTGGCAGGCGCGTGTCTTCATTCTTTCGATACTTTTCAATCTCATCGAGTTGACGCTTGATATAGCCTTCGTACTTTACTTGATTTTCTACTTGCCCAATAAGTATGCGGTCTTGTAAAAAAGGCCGTGCTGATTCTATTTGACTGAGCATGTGATAATCAACTTTTGGTCGTTTTAACAACGTTTCTAGATTGTACTCGTGGCTGAGCTTAGTGCCCAAAACCTCACTTGCTTGCTGATCGTCAGCTTGCACCCAAGTGGTTTTTAAGCGTTGTTTTTCTTGGGAAATTAACTCATACTTTTTCTCGAATGCTTGCCAACGATCATCATCAATTAAACCCAACTCTTTGGCTTTTGGCGTTAGCCGTTCGTCGGCATTGTCTTCTCGTAAAAGCAGTCGATACTCAGCCCGTGAAGTAAACATGCGATACGGCTCATTCGTGCCTTTGGTAATCAAGTCATCCACCATCACGCCGATATAGCTCTCGTCACGCTTAGGATGCCATGGGTCTTTGCCTTGTACAGTACAGGCCGCATTAACACCTGCCAACAAGCCTTGGGCTGCAGCCTCTTCATAACCGGTGGTGCCATTAATTTGCCCGGCAAAATACAAACCAGCAATTTTTTTGACTTCAAGTGTTTGTCTAAGGCCACGAGGATCAAAGTAATCATATTCAATCGCATAGCCGGGACGAATAATCTGCGCATTCTCGAAACCTTTGATCGAATGAATAAAGTCAACTTGCACCTCGTAAGGCAGTGATGTGGATACGCCATTGGGATATACCTCATTGGTGGTTAAACCTTCTGGCTCTACAAAAATCTGATGCGAATCACGTTCAGCAAAACGCACCACTTTATCTTCAATCGACGGGCAGTACCTCGGCCCAATGCCTTCAATATTACCCGTATACATTGGCGAATCTTTCAAGCCATCGCGAATAAAATCATGGGTTTTTTCATTAGTATGGGTAATATAGCAAGGGATCTGCTGAGGGTGGTCTGTCATCTTTCCCATGAAAGAAAAGGTTGGCAATGGCGTATCACCATGCTGTGCTTGTAGTACACTAAAGTCAATACTCCTGCCATCTAAGCGAGGTGGTGTACCCGTTTTTAATCGGCCCACACCCAAGTCATAAGACCTTAGTGTTCTTGATAAAGGGTTGGAAGGCGCATCACCCGCGCGGCCACCTTCATAATTAGACTGTCCAATGTGAATCACCCCGCCTAAAAATGTACCTGAAGTTAAGATGACTTTATCAGCATAAAAATTTAAACCCATCTGTGTTTTAATGCCTTTAATGACATCATTCTCAATGATGAGATCATCCACTGCTTGTTGAAATAAGGATAAATTCTCTTGATTTTCTAGGATATAACGAATCGCTGCTTTATACAAAACACGATCTGCTTGTGCTCGAGTTGCCCGCACGGCAGGGCCTTTTGAAGCATTCAAAGTTCTAAATTGAATGCCAGATTTGTCAATAGCCTTTGCCATTGCACCACCCATGGCATCAATTTCTTTGACTAAATGACCTTTGCCAATACCACCAATGGCAGGATTGCAACTCATTTGCCCCAGCGTTTCGATGTTGTGCGTAATCAATAACGTGCTTACGCCCATACGCGCAGAAGCCAACGCGGCTTCGGTACCAGCATGGCCACCGCCAATAACAATCACTGAATAATGTTGGGAAATTTTCATAGTTAGCTTAATTCTACACCAATAAAAAAGGCTCGTCTAAACGAGCCTTTTGATACTTGATCGTTAGGCGCTTACTTAATGTTAGCGTCTAATTCACCTGAAGCATATCTTTGACTCATTGTGTCTAATGAAGACACTTTGATTTTATCTGCGTTACCTGCAGAACCAAACGCTTCAAAACGAGCTGCACAAATATCAGACATTGCTGCTGTTGAATCTTTTAAGAATTTACGCGGATCAAAGTTTGATGTGTTTTCAATCAAATGACGACGAACCGCACCTGTTGAAGCCATACGTAAATCTGTATCGATGTTTACTTTACGCACACCATTCTTGATGCCTTCTTGAATCTCGCTAACTGGCACACCATAAGTTTGACCCATATCACCACCATGTGAGTTGATAATTTCTAACCATTCTTGTGGTACTGACGATGAACCATGCATCACTAGATGAGTATTCGGTAAGCGCGCATGAATTTCTTTAATACGGTCAATACGTAATACATCACCTGTAGGCTCTGCCGTAAACTTATAGGCACCATGTGAAGTACCAATTGCGATTGCCAATGCATCAACATTTGTTGCTTTCACAAAGTCTGCCGCTTCTTCAACAGAAGTTAGCAACATCTCAAGGTCTAATTTTCCTTCCGCTCCATGGCCATCTTCTTCACCCATCATGCCTGTTTCTAATGAGCCTAAACAACCCAGCTCACCTTCTACTGAAACACCACCTGCGTGTGCCATTTTTACAACTTCTGCCGTTACAGCAACATTGTATTCAAAGCTTGCCGGTGTTTTCATGTCAGCTTCTAAAGAACCATCCATCATGACTGATGAAAAACCTGATTGAATTGAACGTAGGCAAATGTTCGGCTCAGAACCGTGATCCTGATGCATTACCACTGGAATATGTGGGTACATCTCAGTTGCTGCAATGATTAGGTGGCGTAAAAACGGCTCACCTGCATAAGAACGTGCGCCTGCAGAACCCTGCATGATTACTGGGCTGTTGGTTTTATCAGCCGCTTGCATAATCGCATGAACTTGTTCCATGTTGTTAACGTTAAACGCCGGCATTCCATAACCATTTTCTGCTGCGTGATCTAATAATTCTCTTAATGAAATTATCATATTTTTCTCCTTTCTTATTTTACTATTTAATAATTAACATCGCCGACACAAATAATTTTCATCATGTTGGTTCCGCCCGATTTGTCTTTATACATGCCTTTGGTCAATACTACCAAATCCCCGTCTTTTACAACTTTTCTATCTTTCAGTGTTTCGACTACCGTTTCATTCACCTGAGACCAATCATCAAAACTGGCCTTTTCAATACCACAAGGATAAACACCACGGTACAGCGTTACTTTGCGCAATGTTTGCACATTGTCGCTCATTGCAAAAATTGAAATATTAGAGCTCATTCTTGACATCCACATGGCAGTTTTGCCCGTTTGTGTCAATGCCACTACTACTTTCACGCCTAGGTGATTAGCTGCATACATAGAGCTCATTGCAATGGTTTCATCAATCCCTTCAAAATGCTCGTGAAGTCGATGATGTGAAATTTTTGCAATCGGATTTTTCTCAGCTTCTAGGCAAACATCGTGCATCGTCTTTACTGCATTTTCAGGGTAATCCCCCGCTGCAGTTTCTGCTGAAAGCATCACTGCATCGGTGCCATCAAGTACGGCGTTAGCAACATCAAAGACTTCTGCACGCGTTGGAATCGGATTGGTAATCATCGATTCTAGCATTTGCGTGGCAGTAATGACAATACGATCGTTTGATCTGGCCAGTTTAATTAAACGTTTTTGCTGTGCTGGGAGTTGCGGATCGCCAATCTCAACACCTAGGTCACCACGCGCCACCATAATGCCGGCAGACTCTTGAATAATATCTAAAATGGTTTCTTCAACTAATGCCTCAGCACGTTCAATTTTAGAAATCACGCCAGCATCTGAACCTGCTTCTTGTAATAACTGCTTGGTTTCACGCACATCATCGCCACTCACTGGAAATGACACAGCCACATAATCTGCCTTGGCTTTGGCCGCAGTAAAAATGTCTTTTTTGTCTTTTTCAGTCAACGCATTAGCAGATAAACCACCGCCACGAAGGTTGATGCCTTTCTTGTCAGACAAAGTACCGCCTTGTGTGACTACGGTATTAATCTTGTTGCCTTCAACCTCGGTGACTTCCATCACAACTTTGCCGTCATCTAACAACAATACATTGCCTGGCTTGACTTCTTGAGGCAGTGTTTTATAGGCGATACCAACCGCATCTTGATTGCCAGAATTCTCATCAAGATCGGCATCTAATGTAAAAACATCGCCATTATTGAGCTGAATTTTCATGCCATCTTTAAACGATGCAATGCGAATTTTAGGTCCTTGAAGGTCCATCAAAACACCCACGTAGGTATTATTCGCTTGCGCCCATTCGCGCACTGCCTTAACCCTGCCTAAGTGCTCTTCTGCTGACCCGTGTGAGAAGTTAATCCGCACCACATTCACACCTGCCGCTAGAATACTTTCTAGTACGCCTGCTTTATCCGTTGCCGGGCCGAGTGTTGCTAATATTTTGGTTCTTCTTGTCAAGTGCTACTCCGCTGCTCTTTGTTCTAAAATTTCTACGGCTGGTAGTTTTTTGCCTTCTAAAAATTCTAAGAATGCGCCACCGCCAGTTGAAATATAACTAATTTTATCTTCAATGCCGTACTTATCAACCG
>DQNX01000111.1 GCA_015658965.1 Gammaproteobacteria bacterium | reverse complement strand
ACCTGATTTTGTCATGAGTTAGATGTACTTTACAGTGCTGAATGAGCACTTGTTTGTCCAATATTGAACCTGATTTTGTCATGAGCTTTGGCAAACCATTTATTAGCTTTCCCTATATCGGCCTAAATACCATCACCATACAAATACGAGAAAAATAAATTATATTGCGCCAATAAATTGCCTTGTTGTGCAGCACGCTGATACCAGTAAAAAGCATGACTTGGATTCTTTTGAACATGGATGTCTTTTTGAAAAATATTGGCTAAAGCGTACTGTGCTTTAGCATCACCTGTATAGGCTCTTTGTTGCAGATCAATAGTGATGCTGGTGCATTTGATTCATAACAATTTACCCCTTATTTGTTGTTGATTTAAGTGAAATATACCATCACTTTTTTTTGCTTGTAAAGGGTTTTATTTAATAAAATTTAAATATTAGTTTTTTATAGTTAAATCAATTACTTATATTATAATTATAGTATTTTTACCACTACTAGTATTTTTTAACTAAAATGAATGTCTTGTGCTAGTGGTATAAAATAACTATAATAGGTAAAAAATACAAGTAATTTTAGGTAAAAATAATGGCAAATAAAACCCAAGAATATCTGGCTAAAGTACGCAAAAAGACTGGCTTTTCAGACTATAAGATCTCTCAAGAATACGACATTAATCAATCAAATTTAAGCAAATATAAATCAGGGAAAGCCGCATTGTCTGAGATGCACGCTTGGCTATTTGCAGATATTTTGCGCATTAATCCTGCACACGTGGTGGCCCACACCAAACTCGAACACGCAAAACTCACGAACAATAAATCGAAGGCTAAATTTTGGCAGGAGCAGATAGAAAAGCTTGAAAACAGCTCAGAGTCTATCAAAATCGAAATTGCTCAAATCAACCCTATTGTTGGCGATTTAAACAACAATACCCAAACAATCATCGACCGCTCAAAGGAGGCGTATGAATCTGGCGTGCATTTATTGGTTTTTCCGGAATTAGCACTCATTGGCTACCCACCAGAAGATTTGTTACTACGTGAAGGCTTTATTGACCAAGTTGAATCTAAAATCGAGTACATAAGCAGCCAACTGCCTGAAGACATCAGTGTTTTATTTGGCGCCCCTGAGCGTGTTAATGGTTGTTTGTACAACAGCGCCTGTCTGCTTCAACAAGGGCGTACACACACTTACCATAAGCAATGCCTGCCAAATTACGGCGTCTTTGATGAAAAACGCTATTTTGAGCCCGGCACAAGCTCGTTTGTATTTGAATGCCAGCAAAGCAAAATTGGCGTGGTGATTTGTGAAGATGCCTGGGAGGCCGGACCCGTGGCTGCTGCGGTTAATCAGGGTGCAAAAACCATAATTAGCCTTAACGCTTCGCCATTTCAGCTGGGCAAACACCAACAAAGAATCAAAATCATTCAGCAAAGGGTGGCAGAAAATAACGTTAACTTTATTTATGTCAATGCGGTTGGCGGACAAGACGAGTTGGTGTTTGACGGTGGATCCTTTGTAATGAATGCTTCGGGCAAAATTACACACCAACTGCCCTTCTTCCAAACTTTAATACACAGTTTGGATACGCCCATGTTGCATGACACCAACGAGTCAATTGAAAAAATTATTTACGACGCTTTGGTGTTATCAACCAAAGACTATGTTCAAAAAAATGGCGTATTTAATGGCGCAGTGATTGGTTTATCCGGTGGTATTGATTCAGCACTGACGTTAGCCATTGCTGTTGATGCCTTAGGCGCTGAGCACGTACAGGCGATTATGATGCCGTACGAATACACCTCTAGTATGAGCCTTGAAGATGCCCAAGCCCAAGCCAGCAGTATGAAGGTTGATTATCATAAAATTAACATTCACTCAATGGTTGATAGTTTTAACGCACAACTTTCGCCTTTGTTTGCCGGCGCCGATACTGATACCACGGAAGAAAACTTACAAGCCCGCATTCGTGGCACGCTACTAATGGCGGTTTCAAACAAATCCGGTAAAATCGTACTCACTACCGGCAACAAATCAGAAATGGCCGTGGGTTATGCCACCCTATATGGTGATATGTCTGGTGGCTTTGCACCGCTTAAAGACATTGCTAAAACCTTAGTTTATCGTCTGGCCAATTATCGCAATTCAATTGATTATGTAATTCCTGGTCGGGTGATTGATCGTGAACCTTCTGCAGAACTTGCGCCCAATCAAGTTGATCAAGACTCTTTGCCGCCGTACGATGAGCTTGATGCCATTTTGGAACTGTTTATCGAGCAAAGGCATTCTGTTAAATACATTATCAAACAAGGCTTTAATCAGCAAACGGTTGAAAGAATTTCTCGACTGGTGCTGAGCAACGAATACAAACGTCGTCAAAGTGCGCCCGGGCCAAAAATTAGCAATAATGCATTTGGCAAGGAACGTCGCTATCCTATGACTTCCAAGTTTCAGCCTTAAATATTTTTAGCATGCCTTCAGCTTTATGCTTGGTTTCTTCAAGCTCACGCTCAGCCACTGAATCAAACACAATGCCCGCACCCGCTCTGAAAGTTAGCGTATTGTCTTGCTGGGTAATGGTGCGAATCAGAATATTAAAATCCATCTTGGCGTTACTACTGATATAACCCAATGAACCGGTATAAGCCTGTCTTGGCATCTGCTCTAATTCAGCAATAATTTGCATGCATCGAATTTTAGGACAGCCGGTAATCGTGCCGCCTGGAAACAAAGCTCGTACCAAGCCCTTAATGCCTATATTCGCCCGCAGCCTGCCTTTGATGTTAGAAACAATATGATGCACATAAGGGTAGCTTTCCAAGCTCATCATCTCATTCACATGTATTGAGCCGTATTCGCACACTCTGCCCAAATCATTGCGTTCTAAATCTAGCAACATAATATGCTCAGCCTGCTCTTTAGGGTGGTTAATTAACGCCTGTTTTAGGGTTTCGTCTTCTTCGCCACTGCCACGCGGATGAGTGCCTGCAATGGGGCGAGCTTCTACTTGGTCGCCATCCACGCTAAACAAGCGCTCAGGCGATGAAGAGATAATACTAAAGCCATCAAATTGTGCCAATGCTGAAAATGGCGCGGGGTTGGTGCGCTTTAAAGCCTGATAGATTTGCGCTGGTGCAACCTTGGCATCAAGCTGATATTGCCATTCTCGTGACAAGTTAACCTGAAACACATCACCGGCCACAATGTAGTCGCGACTACGCGCCACACCTGAGATAAACTTATGATCCTCTTCCCAAGA
Organism: Gammaproteobacteria bacterium; assembly: GCA_015658965.1. Taxonomy (GTDB): domain Bacteria; phylum Pseudomonadota; class Gammaproteobacteria; order PS1; family Pseudothioglobaceae; genus Thioglobus_C. Next base: position 4,729 of record DQNX01000111.1, on the reverse strand, counting down.
CAGTTCGCCATTAATAGCAACAGCTTCAATCTCTTTTAAACATTCAATATCTGACAAAACTTGGTCGATCCGCGTTTGATCATCAAACTGGTCTAACAAATAAGTTTGGTTATCAAAATGATCAATAATAATCGCGGTTGGTATCTTGATGGCAACCGCCACACTTTGCTCACCAAGCGGTAAATCTGCTTTTAGGGTGGGCTCAATTTGTCCGATTAACTCATACGATAAATACACAAACCAACCGCCCGTGAAAGGTAAATCACTTTGAATTAATGGCGTGTCAATCTTTGATTCCAAGGTTGATAAAAAATCAAACTCGTCGAGATCATTTAAAACGATTTTCTCCGTTGGATGGGCAAACAAAATAGAATAACGATTACTCTGATTATGGTTAACACTTTCTAATAAAAAAGGGTAGCGCTGAGCATTAAACTGGCACAATGCATCTAGTGCCACACTAGGAATGGATAAAACGTTCACTTTGCGTTTACTTAACTTCGGTTGTTTCAAGTTTGGGCTGGGGTTCGGCAACCGTACTGACAACTTGATTTTCCTGAATCGTTTTAAGCAATGCCTTCACTTGGTTAATAGAGCGATGGTCAGGAAATTTCCTGACCATTAATTCGAGCAATTGAAGTGCTTGTTCGTCTTCCTTGAGCTCATGTTCGATAATGGCAAGCTCATACAATGAATTAGAAAACTTATGATGTAAAACGTAATCATGCTGGAAACCAACATAAACTTTTTTTGCATTATGGCGGTCACCTTTAGCTGCATAAGCCCTACCTAACCAATAAGTCGCATCAGGCACGTAGTTGTTATCAGGATACATGTCAAGGTAATTTAAAAACAAATCAATGGATTGATTGTATTGATCAGTAACCAACAAGCTTCTGGCACTGGTATAGATTTTTTTGGCTTTTCTATCGCCTTCTCTAACGCGCAACAGGGTCTCTTTAACCACGTTGGAAGATTTTTTATATTCCATCAAATGAAATAATTCGGTAATTTTTTGATTGGCATTCTTTTGCTGTTCTTGCAGTTGCTCAATATGGCCAACCATTTTTCTATTGTCTCGTTTTATTTTTGTGAGCTTTTTAGAATTGTGTTTTGCAATTTTTTCCACATTTAAGGCGAGCGTGTTAAACGGCGCTTGCAAAGCAAACACACCGATTAACACCACCCAGCCCAAATGTTTCACCTGTTGTTAGCCTTTATTTATAAATAAATTCAACACGTCGGTTCTTTCCCCAACCACTTTCGTCATGCGCTCTAGCCATCGGATTTTCCTCGCCAAAACTCACCACCTTAATTCTATCCTCCAGACCTTCGTACAAGCTCAACACTTCCTTCACGCTTAGCGCCCTATTTTCACCCAAAGCTAAGTTGTATTCACGGGTTCCGCGCTCATCTGCATGACCCTCTAAGCGCAACGTAACCGCTGGATTGTCGCGCATAAAGTTTGCATGTTTAATAATCTCTTGAGTGGCTTTATCGCCAATATCAGTACCATCGTAGCTGAAATATAACGTGAAATTAGTATCACTGGCTTTTAGTTCGGCTAGCGCCTGCGCTTTAACGCTTGTCTGAGTTGTGTTGTTGGCTTGGGTAAATGGCTTGGTTAAATCGCTCCAATTAAAGTTAGATTCGTCACGTACAATCGCATCAACTGCCTTGCTTTCAACACCTTTTTCTTCAATCACGACGGTACTAGATTCTAAAACATCCCCTGTGCCCGTACAAGCGCTCAGAATGATAACAAAAGGTAGTAATACAATATTTTTCATTTTATTTTCCTATTTTTTATTTTTTTATTGTTCTAAGTAAGTCGACCAATTGGGCTCCCTGACTTCACCCGTTTGCGAAGAAAGCTCGTAAGATCGATTGCCTTCAACCGACACTACGGAGAGTAAATTTTTGTTGTCACGACTGGTGGCGTAAATAATCATATCGCCATTTGGGGAAAAATAAGGTGATTCATCGAGTTGACTATTGGTCATGATGCTCAAATCTTTGGTTTTAATATCCAGCATGGCAATGCGATAGTCATTGTCGACTCGGTGCACCATCGCCAAACTTTTTCCATCGGGTGAAAACACGGCTTTGGCATTGTATCGACCTTCAAACGTGGCTCGGTTAATCTTGCCTGTGGTTAAGTTTTTAATATAAATTTGCACTTGTCCTGAACGATTAGAGGTAAAGACAAGTTGGGTGCCGTCTGGCGAATAGCTGGCTTCTGTGTCAATACTAGAATTGTGCGTTAGTCGGGTTAATTTCTTATCAGCCAAGTTGTAAGAATAGATATCTTTATTGCCATTTTTAGACAAGGTTAATACCAAGCTTTTGCCATTCGGGTGCCAGCTTGGGGCTGAGGCAATGCCATCAAAACGCGGTAATTTTTCAATTTTACGGCGTGTATATGGGTGCCAAACAAACACTTCAGATTGGCCATTTTCAAAAGAAACGTAGGCAATTTTCTTGTGCTCATATGAGCGATCGGGTGACCAAACTGGAGAAAGAATGGGTGTTTTAAGTTTGATACGACTCTTAACATTCATGGCATCAGAATCAGAAATATTCAGTCGATATTCTTTATTGCCCCTGGCGTCGGTGGTTACTGTTACGTAAGTTAGTAAGGTGTTGAATGAACCGCTCTCGCCCAGTAGTGCTTCATAAATATGGTCACTAAGTTGGTGTGCTACTTTTCTAAAACCACTCACATGCACGCGCGTGGTTTTGGTAAATAACTGTTTGTTGCTATACACATCAAACAAGCGCACAGACAGCGTGTAAATCTTATCGCTTTGTTGCTCAATGTTGCCGGTTACCACAGCCTCAATGTTTTGCCGCTTCCAATGCTGTGTATCAATATTTTTGCCAATAATAGCCTTTGGAATGACGACATTAAAACGCCCTGAACGCTCTAAGTTGGCCTGAATAATTTTAGCAATATCTTTGTCTTCTGCACCCTTACCAACCCACTCAAAAGCACTAACAATAATGGGAAAAGCGTTCTCGTCCTTTTTCACCACAGTGACTTCTAATACGGCTTGGGCAATACCCAAATTCAATACAGCCAATACAACAAATAACTTGACCAGCTTCATGCCCTTTCTTCAAGCCAGTTCATTTGGATTGCTTCAAGAATCTTTTCACCTGATTTATCATCTTCGTCTTCAAATCCTTCTAGTGCAATCACCATTTTCCTTAAATCAACGAAGTTAATAAACGTTGGGTCAAAATCAGGGTGTGCTTCGTCTAGTGCAATAGCAATATCGAGGGAGTCGGTCCATTTCATATTAATACCTTGGAAAAATAAACATAAAAGATAGTTCTAATTTTAATCAAAAATTGGGTTTACTAACAATGAAAATTCAGCTGTTTTTGCAAATATTATGCCCGTGCAACTGAGCGTACAAATTCTAAGCTTTTTATGGCGTATAGGGCTTCATCCAGTTTATCAATATTTGACACACTAATCACCAAGTTGAGCGCCTTCATTAAATGGTCTTTTTCCTCTACCTCTAAGTGCTCAATGTTAACGCCAATCTGGGCAATAACATTAGCAATAGAGGCTAACATGCCACGACGATTCTCTACTTGAACTCGAACCAATACCTCAAATTCTTCGTTTTCATCTGCCTGCCAATCAATCTCTAGCCATTGCTCATTTTTCTGTTTAGCATGAAGCAAATTTCCACAATTAAACTGATGCATAACCAAACCTTTGGAACTGGTTAATACGCCTGCCACCTTATCACCCGGAATTGGATAACAACAATGCGCAAAGCTAATCGCCTTACCATGGGTTTTTGTAATGCTAATATTTTTAATCACACAATGGTCGCCATCGCATTGAAGCTTGTTCAGCACAACAGAAATTAATACCTCAGATAGGCTGATTTTCATATACAAATCTGCTTTGGAATCACACTTAAGGTCTTGCAAACAGGTTTGCCAATTCTCTTCACTAATAGGCTTACCATCACCTTGGTATTCCAAAGCGTTGTTCAGTAAATACTCGCCAAGCTGTATCAACTCAGTAGCAGAGTCTTCTTTCAGTTTGGTTTTAATAGAAGACCTGGCTTTGGCGGTAACGGCTATTTGTAACCAAGTTGGGTACGGCTTTGCCCGTTTATCCGTAATAATTTCAATCGTCTGTCCTGACCTTAGCTCAGCTGTAATCGAGGCACTCACTTGGTTAATCCTGGCCTTTAGTGTGTGATTGCCCACACTGGTGTGAATCGCATAAGCAAAATCAAGCACCGTTGATTTATAAGGCAATTGAATAATTTTACCTTTGGGTGTAAATACAAACACCTCTGAGGGAAATAAGTCAGTTTTAGTTTCTTCTAAAAATTCAACCGAAGTGCCTGAGTTTTTCTGAATTTCTAGCAACGAGCCCAGCCAATTACTGGCTAAATCCTCAGGGCTAGTAGTATCGCTCTTATAATGCCAATGTGCAGCAATGCCATATTCAGAAACAAAATCCATGTCTTCTGATCGAATCTGCACCTCAATAAAGATTTTATTCGGCCCAAACAGCACCGTGTGTAATGATTGATAACCATTAGATTTAGGCAATGCTACATAGTCTTTAAATTTACCCGGTAAAGGTTTGTACAAATTATGAATAATACCCAGCGCTTGATAGCACTGCGTCACATCATCTACAACTACCCTAAAGGCATACATATCAAGCACTTGGGAGAATTTCAAGTGCTTT
>DQNX01000078.1 GCA_015658965.1 Gammaproteobacteria bacterium | reverse complement strand
ACACACTGCAAGGCTGTTTTTGGCGGCCGCTAATCTTTACCCCGTCCAAACCTTCTTGCTTGAGTCGGTTTTCAATTTCTGCTTGAATGTGGTCAATAATCTTTTTACGATTGCCGCATTGTTTTTTAATCTGACGCGTAAGCACCTTGTAACGATAAGGCTGAATAATCTCAAAACACAGGTTATCCAGATCAACCCTGATGTTGTTTAAACCCAAACGACGGGCAATGGGCGCATGAATTTCAGAGGTTTCTTTGGCAATCCTTAGCTGTTTTTCACGGCTCATAGATTTAAGTGTGCGCATGTTATGCAAACGATCAGCAAGTTTGATCATCATCACCCGCATGTCGGTACTCATGGCCAAAAACAGCTTTCTAAAGTTTTGCGCTTGTTGGTCAATACTTGAATGAAACTCCAAACCCGTCAGCTTTGAAACGCCTTGCACAATATGCGCCACTTCTTCACCAAAATCTCTAACAATGTCTTCTTGTGTTAGCGTAGTGTCTTCAATACAGTCGTGCAATAGCGCTGCAATAATACAAAAATAATCCAGTTTTAATTCAGCCAAAATCATCGCCACATTAATCGGATGAAACACATAAGCCTCACCTGAGCGACGATATTGCCCATCATGTGCCGTAGCAGCTACAATATAAGCCTGATAAACACCCTCAACCTGGTCTTCCGACATATAGGTGTCTAGCATTTCACACAGGTCACTGATTAGGATTCTTTTTTCAAATAAACTCATTTAAAGAGAATAGGGTTAAATTATGGATAAATCTTTGCCATTATAATACAATCACCTCAGTATAATGCTTCTACATATTTGTAATAATACCTTCAATAATTCATGAAACGTACAATCAAACTAATTCTAATGCTTCCACTATTGACACTACTATTAAGTGGTTGTTTTTGGGAAGAAGAAACCAAAAGAGAATCCATCACCAAAGGCTGGTCGCCAAAAACATTTTTTGAACAAGCCAAAGAGCAGATCAGCGCTGGCTCTATGGATAAAGGTATCGAGCTATACGAACAACTACAAGCCGCTTACCCAGGCTCAAAATACGCACTACAATCCAAGCTAGAAATCGCCTATGCACTTTATAAAAGCGAAGATTACGATCAAGCCATTGATCGCTTAAACAGCTACATCAGACTCTACCCCAATCACTTTTCAACACCGTACACTTATTACCTGCGCGGGGTTATTTCAGAAGACAAATCTCGCTCAATCCTAGATGAATACATTACTGATAGCGCTCAGCGTGATGTTGACTCTGTGCGTGATGCCTTTAATTACTACCTAGCACTGATTGATAAATTCCCAAAAACTGAATACGCAGAAGAGGCAAAACCTCGCTTAATCGTACTCAGAAATACCTTGTCCAGACATGAGCTTTTTGTGGCAATTTTCTACACCAGAAAAGGCGCTAATATCGCTGCCATCAACCGCAGCAAATACATCATTGAAAAATACCCTAATACGCCCTCTGTGCCTGCAGCACTACACTTAATGGCGTATAACTACGATGTCATTAGTGCAGATATACTGGCCAAAGATGCTCGCCGTGTGCTTAAAAAGAGCTACCCGCTCTACACGCCACACTACTCGCTAGAAGACTAGATTAACCCCAGCCAATGAACAAGCAAGAACGCTTCTTTGCGTTAAAGATATCATCGATTATGGCAACTCGCATGCTTGGGTTGTTTATGATTTTCCCAGTTTTTTCAGTTTATGCCTCACATTACCAAGACACCACACCCTATCTAATTGGCCTTGCCATTGGTATTTACGGCCTAACTCAAGCCCTACTGCAAATACCATTTGGCTATTTATCCGATCAATACGGTCGTAAACCCATGCTTATTATCGGCTTAATTATCTTCTTTATTGGCAGTGTCGTTGCCGCTAATGCAACCGATATTATTGGTGTGGTGGTCGGCAGAGCCTTACAAGGCGGTGGTGCGATTTCTGCTGTACTGATGGCATTCTTGGCTGATTTTGTTTCACCCAATCAACGCGCCAAGGCCAATGCCTTTGTCGGTATGCAAATCGGCATAGCATTTATGCTCTCATTGCTCATTGGCCCGCTCATCACCGTAAACTTAGGAATTTCAGGCCTGTTTTGGGTTATTGCCGGGCTTTCTATCGTTGCACTGTTTATTGTATTCACCCTGCCCTACGTTAAGCCACAAGCGCAATACACACTTTCTATTACTAACATGAAGCAAGTATTGAATGCTAAATTGCTTAAATTAGACTTTAGCATCTTTACCCTACACTTAATTCTGACTTGTGCTTTTATCGTTATGCCAAAATTACTGGTAGAAAACAACATCGTTGCCGAAGATTTAAGCGACAACTGGACCATGTACTTACCCGTGATGCTAATCTCCTTTGTCGGCATGTTGCCGATGATTATTTTGGCTGAAAAATACCACAAACACAAAGCCATGTTACTCACGGCGGTCACCATCATGATTATGAGTCAAATCTTGTTTTATCAGACCCCACTCAACTACACCACTTTCTTTATTTTATTAACTCTATTTTTCATTGCCTTTAACGCCATGGAAGCCATGCTACCCTCGCTAATCTCTAAGACTGCAAATACCGATAAACGTGGACTGGCAATGGGTATGTACTCCACCTCGCAGTTTTTAGGTGCCTTTGTTGGTGGTGTTTTTGGCGGGTGGATTTACAACACCTATGATCTAAATAGTGTATTCTTATTCACAACATTTATGGCAATAATCTGGTGGGGTGTAATACTCACCATGCAACAACAAAAACCAACGGGAGAATAACAAAATGGCAGGTATTAACAAAGTAATTTTAGTGGGTAATTTAGGCGCAAAACCTGAGGTCAAATACGCCTCAAATGGTAGCGCAATTGCCAATTTATCAGTGGCAACTTCAGAGTCTTGGACTGATAAAAACACCGGTCAAAAAGTCGAGAAAACCGAATGGCACCGAGTCAGTGTATTTGGTAAATTAGCTGAAATCGCAGGTCAATACCTAGACAAAGGCTCAAAAGTTTACGTTGAAGGCAAGCTCCAAACCAGAAGCTACGAACAAGACGGTGTTAAAAAATACTCAACTGACATCGTTATATCTGGCTTTAATGGTACCTTACAAATGCTCGACCGTCGTGACGATGCCGGTGGCGCACCAAGGCCAGCCGCCCCATCAGCGCCAAAAGCCGCCGCCGCTGATCCAATCACCCCGGTAGATAACTCTGGCTTTGATGATGATATTCCGTTCTAGATTCAATCAGAAATATTCATTAAAAAAAAGCTCGCTTTTATGCGGGTTTTTTTAATTTTAAGCTTTGCCAAATAATTGCACTTAATGTGCGAATTCAAGACTTAAAGATGGGCAATGCCCTCTTTAAAAACAAAAAACACTATCAATTAGTTTACAATTTTATTAGGGATATAGACTTATGAACTGGCGTCATCGTAGTGAGAGAAAATTCGAGAGTTTTTCAGATATTATTTTTGAAAACAGTAAAAAAACCATCATTGCTATTTTGCTATTGGTCGGCGTATTTGGCTCGCAATTACCCAATTTAACCATGGATACCTCGACCGAGGGATTCTTGCATAAAACCGATCCTATACGCGTCGGCTATGATGAGTTTCGAGATCAGTTTGGACGTGATGAAAAATTACTGGTCGCCGTCAAAACGCAGGATATATTTGACCTTGAGTTTCTAAAAAAACTAGAAAAGTTGCACAAGAGATTGGAAAATGAACTGCCGTATATTGCCGATGTTAATTCGTTAATTAATGCTAGAAACACCTATGGCGATGAAGAAAGCTTGATTGTTGAAGACTTGTTTGAAGACTTGCCAGATACGCAAGCGCAAGTTGAGCCGCAAAAACAAAGAGCGCTTAACAACCCTTTATTGCAAAACCTGCTGTTTAGTGAAGACCAGACTTTCACTGCGATTGTGATCGACACCCAAACTT
>DQNX01000138.1 GCA_015658965.1 Gammaproteobacteria bacterium | reverse complement strand
CACCGTTATTAATGGCTTTTGATTGGGTTTGACACTTGTTTATCTACATACATATAGTATGCAAATGTTTTACGCCCCAAAAGTCAGACAATAAAAAACCCAGATTGCTCTTTCTGATTGGCATTTGCCAATTTGGATGAAATGGCTTTAAGCACTATTTTAAGATCCTTGGCGTCACTGTTTAAACAAAGACTGTTGTCATCTGGCTGACTATTTTTTAATTACTGGTATTTGTTCACTACACTATCTAGTTGATATTTATTTTATAAACTATGACACCACTTTTCAACTGGCGATAAAAAACCGAGAACAAGTCTCGGCTTTCACATCACTAATAGTTTTAATTTTTAGATCAATACAAGGCAAATGTTTTTCTCAGTGCCGGCGTGTAGCTCGTCTACACAACCAGCTGCGAAAAACATTTAACGCAGTAGTGGTCAAAAATTAGATTCTATAGGCTAGCATGGTTAGTAGCATTGGAATCGACAGTATGACATTGGTGCTTGACGCCAGCGCTGCATTCTTTTTAGCTTTTGCAATTGCTTCAGCTGTGGCTTCTTTCATGCCAAGGATCTTTTGCTGGTTTGGCCAGATGATAAACCAAACATTAAATGCCATGATGGTGCCCAACCAAGCGCCTAATCCGATAACCTCAGCACCGGGTGCGAAAGTAAAGGCGTTAACAATACCAATACTTGGGTTCATCAATAATGCTAGACCCAAAATCCACGTGGTGGCTGCTGACATACGGAACCATAAAAGTGCGCGCGGGGCGATGTATTTGCCGATGGCTGCTGGGCCTGGGCCGTCAGTATCTGCGAGTGCTTGACCCATACCTGGTACTTGTACGAAGTTAAAGTAGTAAAGCAGGCCAATCCAAACGATGCCAGCTAAAACGTGCAGCCAGACGAGAATAGCGCCCATGGTGGTTATAGTAGATGCAAAGGCAGGCATGTCTAACGTAAACATGGCAATGATTGCGGCGACAAAACCCAATAAGATTTTGTTTTGAACTGAATTAATGAAACCCATTTTCTCTCTCCGTTGTTGTATTAATTGATGATTATAATAAGGTATTCATTTGTATGTATCATTTTTTTAAAAAAAACCCTCTATTTATATGCCCGAATTACCCGAAGTTGAAACTACCAAGCGCGGACTAAAGCCATTGATTGTTCATCAAGTGGTTGAACGTGCCATCCTCTATAGAGACAACTTGCGCTGGGCGATGCCCAAGCATTTGGTGAACACGCTGGCCAATCAGCGCATTAACGGCATTAATCGACGTGGTAAATACCTCTTGATTAAATTTGATGTCGGTACGCTGATTATTCATTTGGGCATGAGTGGCTCGATTAAAGTGGTGAATAATACGGTGGCTATTAAAAAACATGATCACTTTGAACTGAGCCTTGCCAATGGTACTGTGATGCGCTTGAATGATCCACGGCGGTTTGGGGCAGTGCTGTTTTCAGCTGACGGCTCGCACAAACTGCTGGACAGCTTAGGGGTTGAACCGTTAGAGGCTGATTTTGATGAGTGCTACCTATACGGTCGTTCGCGCAACAAACAACAAAACATCAAGGCTTTTATTATGGACAGCAAGGTGGTGGTTGGCGTGGGTAATATTTACGCTTGTGAGAGTTTGTTTGCCAGCGGCATTGATCCTGCGCGCAAGGCGGGCAATGTGTCCAAAAAACGTTACGCCCATTTAACCCAAAATATCAAGTCCATCTTGAATAAAGCGATCAAAGCGGGTGGCACAACCTTGCAAGATTTTTCTCAAGTGGATGGTCAGCCGGGCTATTTCGCACAGACTTTATCCGTGTATGGGCGTGAAGCTGGTAAGTGCGCCACGTGTAGTGGTAAAATAGTGCGTATTATTCAAAACCAACGTTCAACGTTTTATTGCAAACAATGCCAGACTTAAACGACACACCACAAGAAATGTTCGAAAGCAATTGTTCAACCAACTCGGAGCCGTTTGCCCTGCAAAACCTTGGCGACTACATGGAGCCTGAGTTTAGTGAAAACTGTATTGTGATTATTGACCCTGGCATGGCGATTCATAATCGTGCTTATGCAATCGTGCGCTATGAAAACGACTTGTTTTTTCGTCAATACTTAGAGCGTGGCAACAAAAAATATTTGGTTTGTCTGAATTCGCAACATGACGATATTGAGCTTGCTAGCGAATTTGAAGTGGTGGGCTGTGTGGTTCAACAAAAACAACGCAAACAAAAGGCGCTGCATTATTATCATCTTAATAAACAAACCAAAGTTTTGGATTTTACCCTGAGTGGCAAGCTTAAAACCAAAGAGACGTAAGCATGGAAAAGAAAGTACATTTAATTTTTAGCATGGTTATGTCATTGTTTATGATTAGCATTATGTCATTTGTGGTGACTTATCTCAACCTCGGCTGGACCGATCAAACGATTGAAAAATGGTTGAGTAGTTTTGTCATTGCTTGGATTGTTGGCTTTCCACTGCTGCATGTCTTTGGCCCAATCTTTAAAAAGGCCATTGTAAATTCTTTAAGCAAATAACACAAAGATGCAAGCCTTGCTTGCCCCGTAATTACTTTATCCAGATGAGATGCGCCATGCGTCCTGATTTGGCGCCATCACGACGATAGGAAAAGTATTTATCTTGCTGTGTGTAAGTGCATTCATCACCACCGCTGATCGACTCAACCCCCAATCCATTAAGAATAACCTTTGCTGCTTGATAGATGTCTAGCTGATATTTTTCGCCTTTGGCTGTAAAGGCTTGATTTAGCTTTAAATCTTTATCCATAAATTGCTGATAGACCTCCTCACCCACCTCAAATGCAGCTTGTGAAATCGCGGGACCAAAGTGCACCCGTAAATCCCTAGATTTAAATTGCTCAACAAACGATTCGATAACCCCATTCACAATCCCCTGCCAACCTGCGTGTGCCACACCTACTTGCGTGCCTGGCGAGTTGCAGGCAAAAATCGGCAAGCAATCAGCCGTCATCACCACACAAACCACGCCTTTTTCTTGAGTCACAACCGCATCCCCTATACAGTCGTCACTTAAAGCTTGTAGGCAAATGTTAGAATGCGTTTGCTGAAGATACTTGGGCGTATTAGGCAGGCTAAATTTTTCAATCAGTAAGGCCCGATTACTCGCAACTACTTTTGCATCATCCCCCACGTGCGTGGCCAAATTAAAACTGGCATAGCCTAATTTAGCGGCGCAGGCCTTACCTGTTCCGCTAAAAAGATGGCGAGTGGTAGAGATTAATTGAACGTTTTTTGGAAAATTAGACGGGGTCAAATTCTTGCAAGGTTTGCAGTAGGTCTTGTAAGTCTTGTGGCAATGGTGCTTTCCAAGACATGGTCTCACCGGTGATTGGGTGGGTTAAAGTGAGTTTTTTGGCGTGTAAGGCTTGGCGATTGAAACCCTTGAGTGTGGTTTTAAGCTGTTCGTCGGCTTTTTTAGGGAAGCGAATCTTACCACCATACATTGGATCGGCAATGAGCGGATGCTCAATATGAGCCATGTGCACACGGATTTGGTGGGTACGACCGGTCTCTAAAATACATTTGACATGGGTGTGATGACCAAACCGATCAATCACGCGGTAATGGGTAACCGCATCTTTACCTTCTTCAACCACGGCTTGTCTGATGCGATCTTTGGGATCACGGCCTATCGGCTCATCTACCGTGCCGCCCGAAATCATGTGACCATAAACAATGGCGGAATATTCACGAGATACAACGTGAGTTTGGAGTTGCTCAACTAAGTTTTTTTGCGCCAGCTCACTGCGAGCTACCACCATCAGGCCTGAGGTATTTTTATCGAGTCGATGCACAATGCCGGCTCTGTCTAACCGAGCCAAAGAGGGGTCGTAATACAACAAAGCATTGGCCAAAGTACCGGTCCAATTGCCTGCACCGGGGTGGGTAACTAGGCCCACTGGTTTGTTGATGACAATAATATCATCATCCTCGTAAACCACGTCCAGCGGAATATCTTCAGCCTTCCATTGGTTGGTTTTTTCCACTTCAATACGCAAGGCAACGATTTCACCACCCAATACTTTTTCTTTGGGTTTGAATGTGTTGCCATTAACCAGTGCACCACCAGAACGCACCCAGTTGGTAATTTTAGAACGGGAATAATCTGGCAGCATCTGTGCGATAGCGCTATCAATACGCTGGCCAATGAGCCGATCGGGAATAATAATGTTAAGTTGATTCATGGGTGTTATTTTACAATCACAATTGATTTTTATACGTGAGTATTTTTTTTATTCCTACAAGTGGCCTAGAAGATAAATACAATGACAAGTATTTTTTCTTTCTGCCTGGAAAAAGTTAGGTTAAATTTGGCGTCCCGTAAGAGATTCGAACTCCTGTTGCCAGGATGAAATCCTGGAGTCCTGGGCCAGCTAGACGAACGGGACAAATAGGTATTTT
>DQNX01000048.1 GCA_015658965.1 Gammaproteobacteria bacterium | reverse complement strand
TTTTCCAAGGTGATAATCAATATTTAATCGACGTTAGAGCGGCTGTTTCGTTACCGATACTGCGCAAAGAATTTATCATCGATCCATATCAAGTGTTAGAAGCACGAGTCATGGGTGCTGATTGCATCTTACTCATCGCTGCTTGTCTTAGTGATGGGGAAATGGAGATACTGGCACAACATGCAATGCAACTCAACATGGATATTTTGGTCGAGGTGCACAATGCAGAAGAGCTTAAACGCGCACTCAAACTTCCATTAATCATGATTGGCATCAACAATCGCAATCTACGTACGTTTGATGTTTCATTGCAAACTACGGTTGACTTACTCAGTGAAATCAAAGATGATATTTTGGTGATTACTGAAAGTGGCATTCTGGGCTCAGAAGATGTAGCTTCTATGCGTGAGCATGGTGTTTATAGCTTCTTAGTGGGTGAGGCATTCATGCGTCAAGAGGATCCTGGCGTTGCTTTACAAGAAATTTTTAAAGGATGAGTATGAATACAACAATAAAATGGATTGACGGCATGATGATGGTTGGGGAATCAGCCAGTGGCCACGCTGTGGTGATGGATGGCCCGGAAGAGCTTGGTGGTAAAAACCTCGGTATTCGACCAATGGAGATGCTGCTGCTTGGTATGGGCGGCTGCACAACGATTGATGTTGTATCAACACTTAAAAAAATGCGGGAAGTAGTACGTGATTGTCATGCAGAAATCTCAGCTGAACGTGCAGATGAGCACCCCAAAGTATTCACCAAAATTCATATTCACTTTGTGGTCAAAGGTACTAACTTAAATGAGAAAAAAGTAGCCAAAGCGATTAGCCTGTCAGCAGACAAATACTGCTCTGCCTCTATCATGCTTGGTAAAACTGCTAAAGTAACCCACGACTTTGAAACTCATGAATAACCTCTGGGGCTGGTCAGGCACAATCACTGGCATTACTGGCGGTTTGCTGGTGGCGCTTAACTACGAGTATTCAAAATTTGGTTACATATTTTTTATTATTTCAGCCATTAGCTGGGTTATTCAAGGCGCAAAAAATAATGACAATTCTTTAGTTTTACTTAATGCTGTCTTTATTTGCATCAACCTATTAGGTATTTATCGCTGGTTCTTTTGAAGTTATCGTCTCAAATATTTTATTTTATTTTATTGGTGTCGCTTAACGCTTTGGCCGACACCAAAACCAAAGGCGCCAATTCTTTAACAAAAGAAATTGAGATCATTGAATATGATCTTTTAGAGCTTGATGATCGACTTGAGATGGGCATGGATGCTTTTGAAGTTGGCATTGATGCGACCAAAATCAGAAATCAGCTGCTTTATTTTGAACGCCGATTAGGCACACCAACCGGTGGTGACCAACAATGGAACGAATCTGAGCAGATGATTCTTGACGCCAAGATCCAACTCGAAGCCCTACAAGAAAAAATGAAGATTGAAGGTGATTGGGGGAAGGTAAGATTGAGAATACAAGACTTTCGAGGCGGCGATCCAGGTGCTGTCAAATTCAGATACAACTACGGCTTTTGAAACGCCATTTCAAACTTCCATTTTTTTAGCGTATAATATTTTTCTTCATGGAGAGTTGGCCGAGTGGCTGAAGGCGCGCCCCTGCTAAGGGTGTATAGGGTTTATCCCCTATCGAGGGTTCAAATCCCTCACTCTCCGCCATTATTAAAGAACTTTTATTCATTATGACTGACACACCACTAGTAATCGCAGGAAAAACTTATAACTCGCGCTTACTGGTTGGCTCAGGCAAGTATAAAGATCTTAAGCAAACCAAGCTAGCAACGGATGCGGCCCAGGCCGACATCATTACCGTTGCTATTCGTCGTACTAACATTGGGCAGGATAAAAACGAGCCAAATTTACTCGATGTTATCTCCCCAGATACTTACACCATTTTGCCCAATACTGCAGGCTGCTACAGCGCTAAAGATGCGGTGCGTACCTGCCAGTTGGCACGCGAACTTTTGGGCGGACACAATTTGGTCAAACTCGAAGTATTAGGCGATGAAAAAACCTTATATCCAAATATCGTCGAGACCTTAGCCGCTGCACAAACTTTGGTTGATGACGGCTTTGATGTGATGGTTTACACCAGTGACGATCCGATCGTTGCCAAAGAACTCGAAAACATTGGCTGTGTTGCCGTTATGCCTTTGGCATCTCTAATTGGTTCAGGCCAAGGCATAGCTAACCCTGCTAATATTAAGCTCATTAAAGAACAAGCCAATGTGCCAGTATTGGTTGATGCGGGTATCGGCTGTGCATCAGATGCCGCTAAAGCCATGGAACTTGGTTGTGATGGTGTGCTGATGAATTCAGCCATCGCCAATGCTGCCGATCCAGTGTTAATGGCCAGCGCTATGAAGCACGCAGTAATCGCAGGAAGAGAATCTTTCCTAGCGGGAAGAATGATGAAAAAAGCCTACGCTTCTGCTTCATCACCGATGGAAAATTTAATCTAAGAAGTTTTCTTCTTGATCTTCTTCTGGTTTTTCCTCTACCGGCTTTTTGGTTCTTTTAGCGGGCTTTGACAACACCTCTAGAAAAAATTCATCCAAGCCTTCGGCGTCTGCCTCAGAAATAACCTTATTAATTTCCGATACGTGAATAACACTGCAAGAAGCTTCAGTCGCACCAAAGCGACAATCAAAATCCCAAAAATCTACGTCTTCAGGTAATTTTTTATTACGTTCACGCTTAATGTACTTCTTAAGTTCGTATTTAATTGCATCGGCCACTCTAGGTCTTTGCTTTTTAGGATGTGAGAAACTAAAGGTTTTTTTCATGGTAGCTTGGATAATAGAATCAATACAAGAGATTATACGCACTCAGCAATCTCTCAATACAAATCATAAGCTTATAGTTAGCTAATTATTTGGGTGCAATTCTTTGCGCTCTATAAAGTGGCTTAAATTTAAACTGCTTCCAAAAACTTTTTGGCTCGTCTGCATATTTCTTTCTCATTTTTCCAGGAGAAAATCTCGGAATTTCAGGAAACTCCAACTGCCAAACAATCTGCTTGTCATGTGTCAGTTCATACAAAACATTATCAACTTGAATCAAAGTATTACCATTTAGCAATCTATCTACATCTCTACTCCTTGGTGAAGTAAAGCCTACATTTCGATGGTCGGCCTCCCACACCACTCTTCCATCTCTAGTTAGCTCATAGGTTGTAAACGGGTGTCTTGTGGTTACTAGTATGTTTCCATTTTCTTGAACCTCAGGCTCATGAGGATTGCATCCCTCTATATAAGCATCATCATATAAACCATCCACTCCTCTGTGTCTCCAAGTCCTTCTTTTTTCACACAGGAATTTTTGACTCCAAACCGTCTTCCCCGCTTTATCAACCTCCACAAGCATATCAAAATTACGCAGACTTATTAGAGTGTTTCCATTTTCTAGTCTGGTAACGGAATTCGGGTGAATCCAACCTCCTGTCCCCACCTCAGAAAATGGATAAACGTCATATTCCTCTAATGCGTCCCATTGCCAAACTACATTGCCAGTAGAGTCAACCTCTACAACCTGGGACTCACCTTTCTTTGCCCAGCCTCTCAAATATATTGTATTGCCATTTTTTAATCTATCTACATCATGGGTTGCTTGATCTAAGTGCTTCCAGACAACCTCACCAGCAGCATTAATTTCATAAATGCCTGAATTTTGCATAACAAATAAAGTGTTGCCGTTTGATAAGCGCTTAACATCCATCAAGCCGTTGTATTTACTTTGTTTGACAATAGATGTAGGTACCACATATTCCCAAACAATATTACCATTCATATCAACTTCTATAATTGCCATTGATTTATTTTTTTTAGCATTCAATCCAAATAAGGTTGTACCATTAAAAGCTAAATCAGGGTTGTAATGTTCAACTATCATCTTTGGATTGAGTGATTGTAAATCTTGACAATCAGTATCAAAAAACCCACAATGCGATGAGGCTAAACTTGAATTAAAAACTGGCAATATAACTACTGTTGTTAAAAAAATAAAAAACTGTTTCATAAATACCCTCATATCTAAAATAGAATTAATTTAATCTGAACTATAATTTTATACCTATATTCATCAATTCGTAGTTTTGTTAAAACTATTCGATTAACTCTAATGGGTTGGTGTATCTGATAAAAATAAATGCATCATATCGCTGTGGAAGAATGCTTGGAACATAATTAGCTAAAGCATCATTCTCTGGATTATAAACCACGCCAATTGCTCTGTGTTTTCGATATTGATTTAGCCATGGATTTATGCGATCCTTATGATCAAATAAAAGATAAAAATTATGTAGTTTAAGCTTGCTTAGTATATCTTCATAGCTACCCTTAACGCCTGAAGGAATCTGCATTTTTTCCACGGTTGATCCCCAGCTATTTCCTGCTAAAACTTGTCCCTCATTCGTGCCAAAACCAACAACAAATACTCGCCACCTACCCAATTCATACCTACTGAGGCTTCCAATATTCACAACACCTTGTAAATACATTGGTGTGGCACGAGAATCTCCCACATGAGTATTGTGCGCCCAAACTATACCTTTAGAATTTGTCCCATAAAAATATAATAGACGTTTTACTGATAACCACATATGTTGCACTCTACTATTCCAAGAAGCAAGATTATTACCAATGGCTAAGCGATAGTAATCTTCAGCATTTTTTACTATCAGGGCGTTTTGCTCGGCTTGAAAAAATTCATTATCTTTAAAAGCATTACTGGTTATGACTAATGTACGTAGAAGATTTGATACTTCTATTAGCCCCTGCTGACATGAAAAACCTTCACGTGATATGGCTTCAGCATAAGCCCATTCATTACGATCATATCTTGCAAAACATTGCAGTCTATTCTGTATTTCATCATGATACAACGGCAAATATTTTTGGGTAAACACCAACAGATTATCCATTGCATCCCACGGTCCGTAAACATCCATCCCATGAAATCCTACTTTTTTATCATTGGGCAGATCCGTGTTGTATGCTCTCAACCATTCTGCTAGTTGCTCAATTTCATGATTTTTCCACATCCATTCGGGCCACCGATCAAAGCTGAGCAGTACCTTTTTGGCTGATTTTAAAGCGCTAGGCATATTCTTTACATATTGGTTAAGGCGATCAATAGAAGGCCAGTCACCTTCAACTGCAACAAAAGAAAATTGCTTTTCGCTAATTAGGCGTTTGGTTATTTCTACACGCAATGAATAAAACTCAACTGTTCCATGTGATGATTCACCCAGTAGCACCAATTGACGCTGCCCAGCCCGATCAATTATCTTATCCAAATCAGCTGTAACCGCAAGAGAAATTGCTTTGTGTGACAACAACTCAATCAGATACTCATTGTCATTACCCAGAACTGGATTATTAAAAATGATAAGAGAAAATAAAATGAAAAATGAAGTGATTTTTTTGATACCTTTCCTAAAAGTCTCTTTTAGATAACTTGATTCTACACTTCTCAAATAAACATTAAAATAGATTTATGGATTTTTCAAAAATATTAATTTCACTCAAAGATAAGCATCTTTATCGGTCGAGAAAGATTACTGAAAGTGCACAAGGTACACAGATTGTTATTGATGGGCACTCATTGATTAATTTTTGCTCTAATGACTACTTGTCACTAGCCAATCACGTCCAAGTTAAAGAAGCGTTTAAACAAGGTGTTGATGAATACGGTGTAGGCTCAGGTGCGTCGCATTTGGTCAGTGGGCATTCTCGTGCACACCACGAACTAGAAAAAGCCTTGGCGCAGTACACCGGCCAGCAGCGTGCATTGCTATATTCCACTGGTTATAGTGCTAACTTGGGAGTTTTCTCCGCACTTAAAGGGGAGCTTGATTGGGTATTACAAGACAAACTCAATCATGCCTCACTGATTGATGCCAACCAATTGATCGGCTTGCCACTTCAGCGTTATCTACATAATGATATTACCTCACTTGAGAAAAAACTAGATAAACAAGCTGGTCAAGGCATGATTGTGACTGACACGGTGTTTAGCATGGATGGCGATAGCGCAAAACTTGATGATTTACAAAAAATCGCAAATTTTTCCAATGCAGTTTTAATGCAAGATGACGCGCATGGTTTTGGTGTTTTTGAGTCCAATATTCCTAAAAATTCGATTTATATGGCCACTTTAGGCAAGGCAGCCGGCACCATGGGTGCTTTTGTAGCTGGAAAAGCTGATTTTATTGAATTTTTAATCCAAAAGTCCCGTCCTTACATCTATACAACAGCCATTTCGCCAGCTATTTGTGTGGCCACACTCAAAAGCCTAGAATTAATCAAACAAGGTGAACAAAAAGCTAAATTATTGGCCCATATCGATTTTTTCCGAAATTTTTCTCAAGCCATCGGCTTGCCAATTTCAGCCTCCAAGAGTGCGATTCAACCGCTGATTATTGGCGACAGTGAAAAAGCCTTAAAAATCAGTCAAAAATTATTTGAACAAGGTTTTTACGTTAGCGCTATTCGCCCACCCACTGTGCCAAAAGGCACAGAGCGACTACGCATAACACTAAACGCCAACCACACACAAAGTCAAATTGAACAACTATTAGTGCACATAAAAAATGCTTTATAGTAATACGATTGGCACTGGACCTGACTTAGTATTACTGCATGGCTGGGGTTTTAATTCAGAATTATTCAACGATCTTATTGATCAATATAAAAACCAATATCGTATAACCAAAATTGACCTGCCAGGCCATGGTCGAAGTAATGATGTAGAGGGTGGGATTAATGAGTGGTGCGATGAAATTATTAAAAAATTGCCAAATAATCCCATTCTACTGGGCTGGTCATTGGGTGGATTATTGGCGATTAAAATTGCTACTAAAATAAAAATATCAAAATTAATACTGGTCGCATCCACGCCTAAATTTGTACAGTCAGAGAGTTGGCCGTACGGCATTGATGAGCATAATTTTCGTCAATTTTCAGATTCATTGCAACTCAATTTATCTAAAGGCTTAAAACGTTTTGTTAGTTTACAAACTCAAGACAAGACTCGATTGAGAGCACTTAATCAATCGATTGATGAATTCCCTGCATCAACTACAGCACTCAACCAAGGATTAGGGATTATATTAACCACTGACCTCGTTAATGAATTTAAGCAACTAGACATTCCAACAAAGGTAATTTTAGGTGATCACGATACTTTAGTGCCTCAGCAGATAAGTAATTGGTATGATAAAGCCAATATAAAAATGCAAGTATTAAACACAGGTCACTTGCCTTTTTTTGCATAAGGATTTCACACTATGAATAAATCTATCGCACCCATACTGCTAATTATCTTTGGTATTTTTTGGATAGTGCTTGCTATTAACCCACTTTATCGAGATATATGGGTTGCCGAAAATCTCATCCTCGTTATTTGCATTGCTTACGTGGTTTCGACTTATAAATTCACACCTCTTAGTAATGCCTCATATTGGCTTATTTTTATATTTTGTATCTTGCAAACTATTGGTGCACACTACACTTACGCAGAAGTTCCGATTGGTTTTTGGGCTGCTGATCTACTGGAAATAGAACGCAATCATTATGATCGACTCGTGCACTTTGCCTTTGGATTTTTATTGGTATTGCCGTTCAAAGAGGTAATCACTCGAACCATTAAATTCTCTAGCTATCGCTCTATGGTCTTTTTATTGGTATTGTTATTTCTTGGTATTGGTAGTTTTTATGAAATAATAGAATGGCTCTACGCCATTTTCTACGAACAACAACAATCCCCTCAGACAGTTGATTCCTTTCTTGGGTCACAAGGAGACATCTGGGATGCCGAAAAAGACATGCTCCTTGCTGGCCTTGGGGCTTGGTTATATTTACTCTTTTTTAGCCCTAAGACTCAGCAATAAATTTACTTAATCTTAACCTCAACTTGCTTAGGTGTAGCCTTGACTAATTTAGCAATAGTTAAGCTCAGATACCACAACCACAATTCATTGCAGTACAACCACAACTATGACTACCTTTAATTTGAGACTTTTCAACTTCACTGGTCTTAACTGTAACACCACAATCACAATTCATTGAATTACAGCCACAACTATGACTACCTTTAATTTGAGACTTTTCAACTTCAATGGTCTTAACTGTAACACCACAATCACAATTCATTGAATTACAGCCACAACTAATTGGGACTTCATATTGCTTCTGGAGAGCCTTAGAACGCTTAGTAATAGTTAAGCTTAAAACACCATCAACAAACTCAGCGCCAATGCCGTGTGTTTTAACCGTTTGAGGTAAAGTAAAAC
>DQNX01000101.1 GCA_015658965.1 Gammaproteobacteria bacterium | reverse complement strand
GTAGAAGCGCAGTTAAAAGGACTTTATCCAGAGATTAAAAACATATTAGATGTTACCGATCACTCAAAAAAAGAAAACGCCTATATGTAATCGGGCTTGAATTATGGATAACCCTACATTATGTTAGCCACAATCAAAGCCAGCGCCGAAGACAGAAGAAGCGCCAAAGCACCGCACGAATTGTTTACCATTAACATGGTGATTGTGCATTTGTTCTTTTCGTTAGGAATGATTAAGCTGCTTGGTTTTAGCATGGATGGTGCCATTGCAAGCGCCATCGCACTGTCGTTGTATATTATTGTTTATACGTTTTTCCAAACCAAAAGAGCCAAAAAAAATGCTCCTTATTTGGTCTATTTGCATTGGAAGCTATCCCTTGATCGGTATAAGTTAGTCATCGGCGCTTATGGATTTTATTTTATTGTGACTTCCTTGTCATTTTTTATTGAAACGGATGAGCCAGTAAGTATGGATGGGTCAAGCATATTGGATTCAATTTTAAGTTTATTGGGTATTGTGCCGCTATTTTTTGTTATTTTAGTTTCAATGGTTTTGGGTTCTGGCTCAATGTTTAATGCAGGGCGTGGTGAGATTGACGAAACGTTTATGCAAGACCATCCGCAATGAATGAATTTGACCTGATTGAAAAATATTTTAATTGGAAAAACCCAGGTTCAGACACATTCGGCGTTGGCGATGACTGCGCCATTATTAACACCACAGCCAATACACAAATCGTTACCAGTGTAGATACGTTAATTGCAGGCGTGCACTTTTCTAAAAACACCAGCGCTGGCGATATTGCTTATAAAGCATTGTCAGTTAATTTAAGCGATTTGGCAGCAATGGGCGCCACACCAAAATACTTCACCTTGGCTTTAACCTTGCCCGAATTAAATGAGGTGTGGTTAAGTGAATTTTCCAAGGCTTTGAGACGCTTAGCGGCCGAATACCAGCTTGATCTGATCGGTGGTGACACAACCAAGGGCGATTTAAGTATTACCGTTAATATCATCGGTGAGGTAGAAACAGGTAAAGCACTGCTACGCTCAGGTGCCAAGGTGGGTGATTTGGTTTATGTTTCGAATACGATTGGTGATGCAGCCTACGCTTGGCAGCAGATTCAGCAAGGCATTAAACCCTCAGATTTTTATTTGAATCGACTTAATAGGCCTCGCCCTAATATCAAATTAGCACAACAATTGGTGGCGGTGGCGCATGCTTGTATTGATGTCTCGGATGGTCTAGAGCAAGACTTATTACACATTTTAAAACGCTCCAAAGTCGGTGCAAAGATTGATTTAAACGCCATCCCAATGAGCGCTGAAGTGGCTCGTTATGTCGATAATACGCAAGATTGGTGTACTGTTATGGCAGGTGGTGATGATTATGAGCTGTGTTTCACCGTGCCAAAGACGAGTGCTGATGCTTTAAAGACGATTGAGAAAAACCTAAATATAGTACTAACAAAGATTGGTGTGATTACCAAAAATCAAGATTTGGAAATTGTGGGCCTAGACAAGGCTTGTAAATCTTACCAACATTTTTAACCTTACAAGTGTTTTCTCTTTTGTGTAAAACATAAAGAGGAAACACAAAGGCAGTTAGACTTCTTGGCGCTCAGCGATGGTTTTGCAATCTATGCACTCGTCAGCCGTAGGGCGGGCTTCTAAACGCATTAAAGAAATCTCAGCACCACAAGTTTTGCAATAACCGTAGTCACCGAGTTCAATAATGTACAAGGTTTTTTCAATTTTTCTAATCAGCTTTCTTTCACGATCACGCGTTCTAAGCTCTAGTGCAAACT
>DQNX01000064.1 GCA_015658965.1 Gammaproteobacteria bacterium | reverse complement strand
TTCTGATTGTGAGAAATAATCCTCAAAAGTTTGTATTAATCCTTTTGGGTTTCTAGGAATGAGCGACTGAAAACTAGAGTCCGTTTGTGCGTTATACAAAGTAACCGCCATTTGCCCCTCACCCAGTATGGCATCTAGGCTTTCATCCTCCTTAATGGCGCCATCAGACCTCACCATGCCGCGTATCTTCATATCATCGGTCACTTCAACGAGTAACAAACTCACCTTGCCATCGCCTTGGTATTGTATGGCTAACTTACCTCGATGCTTTAATCCATTAGCCAATATAATGGCTAATGCGCTTAGTTCGCCAAACAACCGTCTGACTTGTGATGTATAGCTACGATCTTGAATCATGGCTTGCCAAGTTTGGCTAATAGACAAATGTTGGCCGCGTATATCAAGATCTTTAAATAAAAAACGTCGTATTGTGTTCATAAACGTTATTTTAAATTTAAAATGCATTCTATGCAGCGCATCATTGAACAAAAAATTATTAACCAAACGGATCGAGCTTTATTGATTGATGTATTGGCTGACGCCACTTCACTTTCAAAACAAGTGCTCAAGTCAGCGTTAGACAAGGGCTGTGTTTGGCTAAAAAGCGGTAAAAAAATCAATCGAGTTCGACGCGTAAAAAAACCGCTAAAAGCTGGTGATGAAGTTTTTATTTACTTTAACGAAAAAATCTTAGCTTCTGTTGCTAGCAAACCTGAATTATTACTCGATAAAAAGGATTATAGCGTTTGGTTCAAACCTGCAGGTGTCTTTGCCCAAGGTTCCAAATGGGGTGATCATTGCTCACTGACCAGACTGGTAGAAAAATTACTGGATAGAAACAGCTTTTTAGTGCATCGACTCGATCGCGCTACCAGTGGCATTATGATAGTTGCACACACCAAAGGCGCTGCAAGGGATTTGTCCAAAATTTTTGCTGAACGCAAAATTAATAAAACTTATTGGGCTATTGTTGAGGGGAAGTTTAGTGCTGACACTTTAACAATCGATGAAAAAATTGATGGTAAAACAGCGATCAGCCATCTTAAATTATTAACTTTTACCAACAATAAATCACTACTTGAAGTGCGTATAGAAACGGGTAGAAAGCATCAAATTAGAAAACATTTAAGCGGAATTAATTATCCTATTATTGGTGATAGACTTTACGGCAATGCGGATAAAAACTACCCAGAAGATTTACAACTACAAGCGATAAAAATTCAGTTTACTTATCCAATGACTCAGCAACTGATTCAAATTGAGTTAAACGATACAATAAAGATCCGGCCCTAAGAGCAATCACGCTCAACTTCAAGATCCCAAATAGCAGGAATAATAATGGTCAAACATTCGGCAACGCTTAAATTTGCGCAGATAGCTGGATCATCAGTGCCAAGTGGGTGCTTATGCTTTTGCATAACCGGCTCACTGGTGTCTTTAACAACCCCATTTTGATCATTCTTCTGATCTTCACAGCTTGTTAATAGCACCAGTAATAAGGCAAAAATTTTAATCATTAGAGTTATTGTAACCCAATAGACTTGAATCTAGATGATAATATCCCCACTTAATACACACTTACATTATTAATTTAAAGGAATCCAATGCGTAGAGTATTTTTATTTTTAGCAACCAATATCGCCATTATTGTTTTGCTGAGTATCACCCTTAGGCTATTAGGTGTTGAAGGGATTTTAAAAGAGAATGGCTCAGATCTTGATCTTAACGCTTTGTTGATTTTCTCAGCGGTGTTTGGCTTCGGTGGTGCGTTTATATCGCTGGCAATTTCCAAGTGGATGGCAAAACGCATGACGGGCGCCGTGGTGATTGAATCACCCAGCACTAATCTTGAAAAATGGCTGATGGAAACGGTTGAAAAACAAGCGAAAATTGTGGGCGTTCGTCCACCGGAAGTGGCTGTTTTTCCATCGACCTCAATGAATGCATTTGCCACTGGCGCAAGCAAAAACAAAGCGCTGGTTGCGGTATCTCAAGGCTTGCTTGATGGCATGAACCGTGGTGAAATTGAGTCGGTCGTTGGCCATGAAATGAGCCATGTAGCGAATGGCGATATGGTGACACTAACTCTGATTCAGGGTGTGGTCAACACCTTTGTAATTTTCTTCTCACGAGTGATTGGACATTTTGTGGACCGTGTTATTCTAAAAAATCAACGCGGACATGGTATTGGTTATTTTATTACCACATTGTTTGCTCAAATCGTTCTATCAATTTTGGCTTCCACCATTGTGATGTACGTCTCTAGAAAGCGTGAATTTGTAGCCGATACTGGTGGCGCTGATTTAGCAGGTCATCAAAATATGATTGGCGCTTTAAAACGCCTTGGCCAAGTAGAGCCGCAAGCGCTGCCAGAGCAAATGGCGGCTTTTGGTATTAACGATAAAAAAGGCTTTGCTTCGTGGTTTTCTTCGCATCCGCCGATTGAAGACCGCATCGCCGCTTTAGAGGCTCGTGTAAAAGCACAAGGATAACCATGGCCATTGATATTAAATCCACTGATGAGATAACAAAAATGCGCACAGCTGGGCGCTTAGCCGCTGATGTTTTGGACATGATTGCGCCGCATGTAAAGGCCGGTATTAGCACCGATGAACTTGATAAAATTTGCCATGATTATATTGTCAATGTGCAGGATGCCATTCCTGCGCCACTTAATTATCATGGTTTTCCAAAATCAATTTGTACCAGCGTTAATAATGTTGTTTGTCATGGTATTCCTGCAGACAAAACCCTTAAAAAAGGCGATATTGTCAACATAGATATTACTGTGATTAAAGACGGCTACCACGGTGACACCTCGAAGATGTTTATTATTGGCAAGGCCAGTGTTAAAGCCCAACGTATTTGTAGAATTGCACAAGAATGCATGTACATTGGCATTCAACAAGTCAAACCAGGTGCTCATTTAGGTGAAATTGGCAAGGCAATTGGCGCACACACCACCCAAAACAATTGCTCTGTAGTACGTGATTATTGTGGTCATGGCATTGGCTTAAAATTTCATACCGAACCGCAAGTGATCCATTACGATGATGGCAATGTTACCAATAGCCCGATTCTTGAAGCCGGTATGACCTTTACCATTGAGCCAATGATTAATCTGGGCGGATTTGAAGTCGCCACTTCTAAGATTGATGGTTGGACTGTTACCACTAAAGACCGTTCACTTTCTGCACAATGGGAGCATACAATTTTGGTCACGAATGAGGGTTACGAAATACTTACACTTCGCGAGGAAGAGTCGATATAAAACCATGCTCACTATGCTAAAATAATCTTCTATTAAATTGGTTGGTTATTGACACTTTTGAAAAACCTTAGAAACTATTTTATTTCTGGTCTACTTTTTTGGATCCCATTAGGGCTAAGCATTGTCGTCATTAAATTCTTTTTAGAATTGATTAATGACATCGTCCCACCAGAATACCTACCTGAGAAATTATTTAATTTAGGCGATGCAATTCCTGGGTCTGGTATTGTTTGGGTAATATTAATTATTGTAATTACGGGCGCTTTAGTCAGTAATTTTATCGGTAGAAAATTGGTCAGTTTATGGGAAAAATTTCTCCATAAAATCCCAGGTTTTAGGGGTATCTACAAAGCCCTTAAACAACTTTCAGATACGGTTTTAAGCTCTTCTGGCGATAGCTTTAAAAAAGCAGTATTGATCGAATACCCACGCCGAGGCCTATGGACCATTGCCTTTCAAACAGGTAATTACCGTGGTGAAGTTGAGAAAAAAATTGGCGAAGAGATTATAAATATTTACGTACCAACCACGCCAAATCCAACTTCCGGATTCTTTATTATGTTGCCAAAAGACGATGTGATTGAACTGGACATGAGTGTCGACGATGCATTTAAACTGATTATTTCTACAGGTGTTGTTGCACCAAATTAAACAAGGACAAACTATGAGAACGCATTATTGTGGTGAATTAAACAAAGATAACATCGACCAACAGGTTGAACTGTGTGGTTGGGTAAATCGTCGTCGTGATCATGGTGGTGTGATCTTTTTAGACATGCGTGATAAGCGCGGTATTGCCCAAGTGGTGATCAACCCTGACAATGCTGATTTCACATTGGCCGAGTCTATTCGCAATGAATTCGTCTTAAAAATTACCGGTCAGGTTATTGCTCGAGGTGAAGGCTTAGCGAATCCAAAATTAGCCACCGGTGAGATTGAAATTGTCGCTCAAAAAATTGAGATTCTCAACACTTCTAAACCGATTCCTTTTCAAATTGATTCTACTGATACCTCAGAAGAGGTACGCCTTAAGTATCGTTACTTAGACTTACGTCGCGATGAAATGCAACAACGCTTGCGCTTGCGTTCAAAGGTCACGCACTTTATGCGTGAATTCATGGATGGTAACGATTTTTTGGATATAGAAACACCTTTCTTAACCAAGGCAACCCCCGAAGGTGCGCGTGACTATTTAGTGCCTTCACGTACCCATCCGGGTGAGTTTTTTGCTTTGCCGCAATCGCCGCAATTGTTTAAACAATTACTAATGATGTCGGGCTTTGAACGCTACTACCAAATTGTTAAATGTTTTAGAGATGAAGATCTACGCGCCGATCGCCAGCCAGAATTTACCCAGCTTGATGTTGAAACTTCGTTTATGAATGAAGATGAAATCATGGCAATGATGGAAGAAATGACACGCGGCATGTTTAAGTCTGTGATTGATGTTGAACTGCCTGACAAATTCCCAAGCATTACTTATGCAGACGCCATGCACTTATATGGGGTTGATCGCCCTGACATGCGTATTCCCATGCAAATAACTGATATGGATGAGCTGATGCAAGGGGTTGACTTTAAAGTGTTTTCTGGCCCTGCCAGCAGTGATGGCTCGCGTGTTGCTGCCTTGCGCGTACCGGGTGGTGCATCCATCAGTCGTAAACAAATTGATAAGTACACCAAATACGTCAGTATTTACGGCGCCAAAGGCTTGGCTTACATTAAGCTTAATGAAGAGGGCCCTGCCTCTCCAATTTTGAAATTCTTAGGCGATGAAGTAACCAATAAAGTTATTGAAATGACGGGCGCACAAACGGGCGATATCATCTTCTTTGGCGCTGATAAAACCAAAATTGTGAATGAAGCATTAGGCAACTTGCGTGAACAACTCGCCAAAGATTTAGACCTATTTGACAAGCCATGGGCACCAATTTGGGTAATCGATTTCCCAATGTTTGATGCGGAAGATGATGGCTCTTTAAGTGCAATTCATCACCCATTTACCGCGCCAAGTGTCGATGCTAAAACACTAGAAAAAACGGCTGATACAGCGCTTTCTCGCGCTTATGACTTGGTTATTAACGGCTCTGAAGTGGGGGGTGGTTCTATTCGTATTCATCAAGTTGAAATGCAACAAACCGTATTAAAGCTATTGGGTATTTCTGATGATGAGGCTAGGGATAAATTTGGCTTCCTATTGGATGCGCTTGAGTATGGTTGCCCTCCTCATGGGGGTATGGCTTTTGGTTTAGATCGTTTAGTCATGATTATGGCAGGTGTAGATTCAATTCGAGAAGTTATTGCCTTCCCTAAAACTCAAACGGCTGCTTGTTTATTAACGGATGCACCTGCCAGTGTACCAAGAAAAGTCTTAAGAGAGCTGAGTGTTAAAGTGAGCTTGCCAGAAAAAGATTAAACGAATAGCGTGTCGATTCAAGATCAAATAAAAACCGAACTCAAAGCTCGCAATGCTGTGTTGGTTGCGCACTATTACGTCAGTGGTGACTTACAAACCTTGGCTGAAGAAAGCGGTGGTATTGTTTCTGATTCATTAGAGATGGCGCGCTTTGGACAAAATTGCGATGCAGACACGATTATCGTTGCCGGGGTTAAGTTTATGGGTGAGACGGCTAAAATTCTATCCCCTGAAAAAACTATTCTAGTACTCGATGAAGGCGCCACTTGCTCTTTGGATGAGGACTGCCCTATTGATGAATTTTCTAAATTTTGTGATCAACACGCGGATCGAAAAGTTGTGGTGTATGCCAACACTTCAGCCGCCGTTAAAGCCAGAGCCGATTGGGTAGTCACTTCGGGTAGCGCACTAACGGTTGTCAAACATTTGCATGAACAAGGTGAAAAAATTCTTTGGGCGCCTGATAAGCACTTGGGTAACTACGTGCAAACGCAAACAGGTGCTGATATGCTCTTATGGCAAGGCTCTTGTGTGGTGCACGAGCGTTTTAAAGCAGATGCATTGGAAGCGCTTAAATTAATTCACCCTGAAGCGGGCGTGTTGGTACACCCAGAATCTCCTCAGGCAGTGGTTAATTTAGCCGATGTTGTTGGCTCTACCACCGCACTAATTAACGCTGTGAGAGACAGAGAAGAGCAGACTTTTATTGTTGCAACCGATAATGGTATTTTTCATAAAATGCACGAGGTGGCACCACATAAAAAACTGATTGAAGCCCCTACCATGGGCGTAGGTGCGGATTGTGAATCTTGTGCTCATTGCGAATGGATGGCAATGAATACTTTGGACAATTGTCTTGACACTTTAAAAACTGGTAAAAATGAAATACTGATTGAAGCCAGTGTTGCTAAAAAAGCACAACAATCCATACAAAAATTACTCGACTTTACTGCATAAAAGGTAAAATCTCAATTACTCATATTCTCGGAGACATCGAACATGGCAGGACATTCTAAATGGCACAACATTCAACACCGAAAAGGCGCACAAGATGCCAAGCGTGGAAAGGTATTTACCAAGCTAATTAAGGAAATTGTGATTGCTGCCAAAGCGGGTGGTAGTGTTATAGAAAATAACCCAAGCCTGCGAATGGTCATCGACAAAGCTTTGGCCGCCAACATGAAACGTGACACCATTGAAAGCGCTGTTAAACGTGGATCGGGCGACCTAGATGGCGAAAATTATGATGAAGTTCGTTATGAAGGTTACGGTTTAGGTGGTACGGCAATCATGGTCGACACCTTAACTGACAATCGCAACCGCACGGTGGCTGATGTGCGTCATGCATTCACCAAGCATGGTGGCAACTTAGGCACCGATGGCTCAGTAGCCTACTTATTTAACAAACAAGGTTTTATCAGTTTTGCATCTGGTGATGAAGATCAAATTATGGAAGTGGCACTCGATGCGGGTGCACAAGATATCATTAGTAATGACGATGGTTCGATTGATGTTATTACCACGCCCGAAGATTTCTTTACCGTAAAAGACGCACTGACTGATGCTGGACTTGAATCAAGCCATGCTGAAGTAACCATGGAGCCCGCCACTCGCGTTGAGCTTAATCTGGGTGATGCGGAAAAATTTATGAAACTAATTGATCGATTAGAAGATCTTGA
>DQNX01000004.1 GCA_015658965.1 Gammaproteobacteria bacterium | reverse complement strand
TTGACAGCAACAGAGCATGTTGAACGTGAGTTATTATTAGTTAAAATTGACGTTAATCCAAACACACAAGCAGACATTGATCGACAAATTGATCAATTTTCAGGCAAGATTATTGATGTATCGGAAGATACTTATTTGATTGAAGTTGCAGGACAAAGTAAAAAAATTAATGAATTTTTAGATTCGCTAGGTGCATCTAAGATTTTAGAAGTTTCAAGAACAGGCGTAACCGGCGTTTGTCAGAAAAGAGAAGGTTAATTACATAAAGAGGAAAAAATGAATAGATATTACGATAAAGATGCAGACTTAAACATTATTAAAGGCATGAAAGTTGCGATTATTGGTTATGGCTCACAAGGCCATGCTAATGCAAATAACTTACAAGATTCTGGTGTAGAAGTTGTGGTTGGTTTACGTGCAGGCTCTACTAGTGAGAAAAAAGCAACAGCTTCTGGTTTAACGGTTAAGTCAGTCGAAGATGCAACCGCTTGGGCAGATTTAGTCATGATTTTGGCACCGGATGAATTTCAAGCTAAAATTTATACTGATAATATCGAGCCAAATCTTAAAAATGGCGCAACATTAGCTTTCGCACATGGTTTGAATATTCATTATGAAATGATCACACCAAGAGCAGATCTTAATGTGATTATGATTGCGCCTAAGGCGCCGGGTCACACAGTGCGTTCAGAATTTGAAAAAGGTGGTGGTATTCCTGATTTAATCGCTGTACAACAAGACGTATCTGGCACAGCGAAAGACATTGCATTATCTTACGCATCAGCCATTGGTGGTGGTCGTACAGGCATCTTAGAAACTTCATTTAGAGAAGAAACAGAAACCGATTTATTTGGTGAGCAAGTGGTTTTATGTGGTGGTACAACAGCTTTAGTTCAAGCAGGTTTTGAAACTTTAGTAGAGGCAGGTTATGAGCCAGAGATGGCATATTTTGAGTGTTTACATGAGCTTAAGCTAATTGTTGATTTAATGTATGAAGGTGGTATTGCTAACATGCGTTATTCAATTTCAAACACAGCAGAATACGGCGATGTAACTCGTGGACCACGTATTGTAACTGATGAAACTAAAGCGGAAATGAAGAAAATTTTGGGCGAGATCCAAGACGGCTCATTTGCTAAAGAGTTTGTGGCTAATGTTGGTGATTTGCCGGCACGTCGTGAAGTTCAGCGTCAGCATAAAATTGAGAAAGTAGGGGAATCACTTAGATCAATGATGCCTTGGATTAACAAAATTGTTGATCAAAGTAAAAACTAGAAAGGCTTTATAAGCATCAAACGCCCAACCAAGTTGGGCGTTTTTTTTTATCCAGACTAAACAATATAGCGCTATAATCCTAATATGACAGTTAAGAAAGCAAAAAGAGGGGTTTACTTACTACCTAATGTTTTAACAACCTTTGGTTTGTTTGCAGGATTCTTTGCTATTATTCTTGCTACTAAAGGCCAATACGCCGATGCCGCAATTGCTATTTTTGTTGCTATGTTGTTTGATGGGCTTGATGGTCGTGTAGCGCGCCTTACGAATACTCAGAGCTCATTTGGCGAACAGTATGATTCAATGGCGGATATGCTTTCGTTTTGTGTGGCGCCAGCTTTGTTGGTGTATTTTTGGCAGTTTTCTGACATGGGTAAAATTGGCTGGCTAGGAGCGTTTGTTTATACCGCTGCTGGTGCACTACGTTTGGCTCGATTTAATACTCAGATTGGTGTTGTAGACAAGCGTTATTTTCAAGGCTTGCCTTCACCAGCAGCAGCAGCGTTGGTTGCAGGTATGGTTTGGACCAAGCAAAGCATTGGTGTAACCGAGTATGATCAGTATCTAACATTAATAAGCTGGATTATCCTAGTGGGTGCTGGCATACTAATGGTAAGTAATGTGCGTTATTATAGTTTTAAAGAGATTAACCTAAAAGGCAGGTCTTCCTTTAAATTATTGTTGATTGCGACATTGATCATTATTGTAATTACGCTATGGCCTAGTGTGATTTTATTTGTCTTCTTCTTAGCATACGCTTTGTCGGGTTTAATAATGACTATGATTGAGGTCAGGAAAAAACGTCAAATGAAAAAACGAGCAAAAAACGCTTAATATTGCTTTATAATGCGTATTATGAGTCTTCAAGTTATATTTTCTCAATTTAAGCAAAGCATTCTCTTGCCTTTGTTATTACGATTATTGCCGTAAGGCAATCTACTTATGCGTATGACTGAAAAGTCCCGCACCTCAAAATTGAATTTAACAACAAAAAAACATAGGAGACTTAAATGTCTGACAAACTAATTA
Source organism: Gammaproteobacteria bacterium (assembly GCA_015658965.1). Lineage (GTDB taxonomy): Bacteria > Pseudomonadota > Gammaproteobacteria > PS1 > Pseudothioglobaceae > Thioglobus_C. Next base: position 1,660 of record DQNX01000004.1, on the reverse strand, counting down.
TTTTTGACACAACCCTTCGTGATGGTGAGCAATCACCGGGTGCATCGATGACCAAAGATGAAAAAGTACGCATTGCCAAAGTATTAGAAAAAATGAAAGTAGATGTGATTGAGGCAGGTTTTGCCATTGCATCAGTCGGTGATTTTGAGGCGGTACAGGCTGTGGCTAATGCCGTTCAAGGCTCAACTATTTGCTCTCTTGCCAGGGCGCTAGATAAAGATATTGATCGTGCAGGTGAGGCTTTAAAAGGGGCCAATTCAGCTCGTATTCATACGTTTATTGCTACCAGTGATATTCACATGAAAATGAAGCTAAACATGACGCCAGATCAAGTGGTGGAACAAGCAGTTCGCGCGGTCAAACGCGCTAGAAAATATACCGATAATGTAGAGTTTTCACCTGAAGATGCGGGTAGATCCGATGAAGATTTCCTTTGTCGTATTATCGAGGCAACGATTGATGCGGGCGCAACCACCATTAATATTCCAGATACAGTGGGCTATAACATTCCGCATCAATTTGGCGCTACCATGAAATCATTAATTGAGCGAGTTCCAAATTCAGATAAAGCGATATTTTCAGCACATTGTCACAATGACTTAGGCTTGGCTGTCGCCAATTCTTTGTCGGCCGTACTGAATGGCGCTAGACAAGTTGAATGTACAATTAATGGCTTAGGAGAGCGTGCTGGTAATACTTCATTAGAAGAGTTGGTGATGGCAGTGAGAACACGACAAGATGTGTTTGATTGTGATACCAATATTGATGCTACTCATATTTTGACAGCATCACGTCTAGTTTCTAGTGTGACAGGTTTTATCGTGCAACCTAATAAGGCTATTGTCGGTGCAAATGCTTTTGCTCATGAAGCAGGTATTCATCAAGACGGCGTTTTAAAATATCGTGAGACTTATGAAATTATGCGTGCAGAGGATGTCGGTTGGAATGCTAATAAGCTAGTCATGGGTAAGCACTCAGGCCGTAATGCCTTTAAAGTGAGACTAACCGAGCTCGGCGTAGAATTTGATTCTGAAGAAAGTCTCAATGATGCATTTAGACGATTTAAAGAATTGGCCGATAAAAAGCACGAAATTTTTGATGAAGATTTACAAGCTTTGGTGTCGGAAACGCAAACTGAAGCGAGTGAATCAATCAAATTGGTGTCTTTAAAAGTTTGCACTGAAACGGGTGAAAAAAATACCGCAACGGTTGTTTTGTCTATTGATGGTAAGGAGCAAACCGCCACTGCAAAAACCTCAGGTGCGGTAGATGCTACTTTTAGCGCCATTAGTGCCTTGGTAGATTTTGAGATAAATCTGCAATTATATTCAGTCTCTAACGTAACTCAAGGCACTGATGCGTTGGGAGAAGTTAATGTACGCCTGGAGCATGATGGACGTATTATTAATGGTCAAGCTGCTGATACAGATATTATTACTGCCAGTGCTAAAGCGTATATCCATGGTTTGAATAAAATTATGGCAGCTACCGATAGGGCACATCCTCAAATATGAGTGAAGCTTTAAGATCACATTATTTAGAGGCGCTGGGTGTGCCTGATTTTTTACACGTTCAAATTCAATCTGAAGATATGGATACGCAAAAGATTGCCACCCAATGTTTGGTGATTGAAACCAGCAACCCTCATTCATTTTGTTTA
>DQNX01000136.1 GCA_015658965.1 Gammaproteobacteria bacterium | reverse complement strand
GGATCTGGCAGTGCGACAATTTGATTAAGGCTTTCGATAATGCCATTGATACGATCATCATCTAACATGAGTCTATCAAGTAGTGCATCATCTAGGGCATTAGCTTTACCATGAGTTAGGTCTTGTTGGTTGGCTTGTAGAATCCACACTCTATTTTGATCAATGTGGTTGGCAATGCTAATCAGTGCATTATTTTTAGCTTGTGTGCTGGTGCACCGCAGAGATTTTGCTGCAATTTTAGCGTTTTTTCCCAGTGTGGTAATTAAGTCTTTTATTATTGTATCCATTGTGTTTTCCCGGCTAAGTTTAGTAGTAGTGTGCGTAATTCATCAGTTATATTAAGATTATCCATGCCTTTGATTGAACGGTCAACACGTCCGAGCGATAATAATAATTTTTGTAAGCGCTGATAGGGGTGACGTTTTAGCACGTTACCGATAACAGGCTTCCTTTTGTTCCATACTCGATTGCTTTGCAATACGGTGTCGATTCGTTTGACTTTTTGTAATTCTATTGCCATGCCAATGATACTGTTGATTTCTCGATACAGTGAACTGCTGAGTTGGATTGGCATGGCTGTGTCGTCGATTAAAGTATCATAAATTTTTAACACTTGGTTGCCATCACCAAGGAGTGCGGCATCAATTAGACCATAGATGGTGTATTTTGATTGTTGACTGGCTTGGTCTAAGTATGCTTGTGTATTAATTTTTCCACTTGGGTAAGCCATTTGTAATTTTTGGATTTCTTGCATAGAAGCCAAAAGGTTGCCCTCGGTACAAAAGGCGATGCTTTGCGCTACTTCAGGATTGGCCTCAAGCCCAAGTGTTGCCATGTGGTTAGTGATCCAGCCGACTAAATGGTCGCTTTGCACTTCCCAATGTTGAATGACATTACCACATTGTTCGAGTGTTTTAAACCATTTACTTTTTTGTTGGTTCATATCCAACTTGCCGGTAGAGATAATAAATAGGATGTCATTGGGCAAGGAACTGGCAATATCGGTCAATGCTTTTGAGCCTTTAATGCCAATTTTCCCAGTTTTTAGTCGACACTCGATAATGCGTTTTGGTGAAAATAGAGAAATCGCTGAGATTTCAGCAACAATTTGATCCCATTGGAAATTGCCATCAATCTCAAAACTGATTTTGTCATCAAAACCTTGCGTTTTGGCCGCGTCTTTGATTTGGGTTAGGCTTTGCTCTACCAGTAGCAGCTCCGGCCCAAAAACAAAGTAAAGTGCATCAAGTTGGTTGTTGAGCGTGTTGCTAAGTTGTTCAGGCCTAATTTTCATTCAAACGATTAAGTCTTCTCAATAATTTTTTGATAATGGTATTACGTAGCTGAGTATAAGCTTCGTTGATTTGCAATCTATCCGCTTGTGAGGCACTCATTTTGCTTAAATGCGTACTTGCAGTTAAGTCTTGAGAAAGCAATAATTTTTTGTCAAGATTAAAGACTTTAACCGGCACACTCAGGCTAATTGTGTAGCTGTTGGCACTGCCGGTTGTTTTGTAAGAAGCGGTTTGTTTTTTCTGTGTTTCGTCTCCAATTTGGATTGATAAAGACTGCATTGCTTCTAAGTTAAAACGTTTTTTTAGCTCAGTGGCAAATGTGTTGTTATCATTGGCGCTAACCGATGCGTTCAGAGGTGTATTTTTATAAGGCGTATGAAAACCGCAAGCACTTAATAAACTGGTGATAAGGATGATAGATAAAAAGTTAATTTTTGACATAATTCGTGGCGCGTTCTTATTAAGTTAAGAATTATGACAGAATTTAATTTTTTTTGTTGTAAAACCTTGAAAAATAGCCATCAAACCCTATATAAGGGAACAATAGGG
>DQNX01000100.1 GCA_015658965.1 Gammaproteobacteria bacterium | reverse complement strand
TTTTCATTTGTTATAAATCCGATATTGTGCTTAAAAAAAGAATGAATTATACCCGATAGGACGGAATTTTCATGTTCAATAAAAAAGGCAGTAAGTACTGCCTTTTTTTTAATTTTTAAAGATTAAAAGATTAAAAGATTAATCTAACGTAGACCAGCAATGTATTCAGAAACCGCATCAATTTCTACATTGGTTAGGCTTTTGGTAAAGTTAATCATCATGCCTTCATAGTCATTTGATCTACTGGGCTTGGTTGCGCCTGTCTGAGCGTTAATTGAATCTTGACGAAACAACTTAAGCTGCTTCACTATATAAGCAGCATGTTGCGAAGATAAGACTGGAAAGCCTGCTAATGGAATGCCTTTTCCTTGTGGGCCATGACAAGCAATACAAGCGGTTACACTAGTGTCTTTTTTGCCGCCACGATAGATTTTTTCACCCAGGGCAATATTGGCGTCTTTTTTGGGCGCACCAGGTGTCGTGCTTTGCGCTGCATAATACGCAGCAATGTTTTGCATGTCTGCATCAGTTAATACGGCAACCATACCGGCCATTGTCGCATCTATACGATCGCTGGTTTTAAATTCTCTTAATTGTTTCAATAAATAAGCTTCGCTTTGGCCTGCCAATTTTGGAAAAATTGGTACCACTGAATTGCCATTTACTCCATGACAACCAATGCAAGTTGCTGATTTGGCTTGACCAAGTGCTATGTCGCTTGCCGCTAAGGTGTGTGTTGAAGCCAGCGCCAATGCTGCACTGAAAATTAATACTAATTTATTCATGGTGTTTTCCTTTTTACAAAAAAATAAGCTAATATTATACTTAATATCGGCTTATCATAATATCGAGTTTAAAGCCAAAACTCTATTAATTACAAATGCTGTCAATACCACCAGTAATTTAGTTTCCAGCTAGGAAATCAGCAATTGCTTGCTCATGGCCTGCAGCCATTGGTGCCATTGCATTCATTGTTGCGTCTTTACGAGCACCAGACTGGAAGTCTTTTAACTGCTTAACAATCCAGCCAGCATCTTTACCCGCTAATGAAGGGTACGATGGTACCACTGAATTACCACCAGCACCGTGACAACCTACACAACCTAAGTTGTTGTACATTGCCGCACCGTCTGCTTGAACTGAAACTGAAACTGAACCTATTGAAATTGCTACTGCTGCTACTAATAAAACTTTCTTCATCACTCTCTCTCCTTTATTTTTATTAACTAAAATATAATGGCAACTAACACCACGAATTTCATTATACATTTATTTAAACAAATGAGCAACATATACCCACTAAACAAATGAGCAACATATACCCACAAGCCAAGTTTTTACTATCATGCCCGTCACTTAAAGATTGCCCAGAAGATCAGGGTTATGAGGTGATTTTTGCCGGACGCTCTAACGCTGGAAAATCAAGTGCAATTAATACGCTCACGTTGCAAAAAAAACTGGCTAAAGTCTCCCGCACACCTGGCAGAACGCAACACTTGGTGTTTTTTGAATTGGATGAAGACAGACGCCTAGTCGACTTACCAGGCTATGGCTATGCCAAAGTGCCTGAGCATGTCAAAAAACAATGGCACATTGATATGAGTGAATATTTTGAAAAACGTCGTTGTTTAGCCGGTGCAGTATTGGTGATGGATGTGCGTCGGCCACTGACAAAATTTGACCAAATGATGTTGGATTGGTGCGTCAGCATCAATCTGCCCACACAAATCCTACTAACCAAATCAGACAAGCTCAAAAAAGGGGCGGCAAGCAATGCACTGCTCAAGGTCAAACGCGCCATCGAATCTCACCCTTATGTAGAAGTACAGCTTTTTTCCAGTTTAAAAAAACAAGGACTAGAAACGGTTTGGAGCCGACTCGATACTTTCTTCGCTCATGTGGATTAATGCCAATCTAGCCCAGCTTAACACCAAAGACGTGGTTGTCTTAGCCAACAATCGACAGGTTTTGGCTTTCAAAAAAACCTGGGGTGTGCAACGTGGCACTTCAGCCTTACCTCAAACCTTCTCTTGGAAACAATACCTGCAACACACTTGGAAAGCGCTTTATCCCAATTCACCCAAGCGTCTTATTTCAGCTATTGAGTCCAGAACGCTCATAGGTCAATCTATGCTGCGCCTAGGTCAAACGGTTGATGCACGCTTATTAGATGAGGTGGTAAAAAATATTGATTACTGTTATGCACATTTAATCAATCCTACTGAGTTACTTGATTCACACCATCAAAATAGCGAATTGTTTAGTGCGTGGATGAATGATTATCAACAAATCAAACTTACACTCAACGTGCATGATACGAACGACCTGTCCAAACTCATTCTGAATCGTGATTGCGAAATTATTCCACCCTATCTTTATGGTTTTAAAACACTCACCCCTGAACAATCGCTTTTATTCGACAATATCGGTCATCAAGTTTTAAGCGCAGATCAGCCAAACACGCACGCAATCAGCCAAACTTTTAGCACCACGTATGATGAGGTTTTTCATGCCGCCACTTGGGCCAAGGATTTGCACGCCGCCCACCCTGAAAAACACATTGTTATTGTCAGCCCACAACTCAATAGTGAGCATTACCAAATAAAATCAATTTTTGATCAGGTATTTGACGATGCACTTGTCGGCACTGGGAAAAAAGCTTATAATATTTCTTTGGGTTTTCCGCTGACTGACTATCCGCTGATCAAGTACTTGCTGTTAGTGTTGAAACTGTCTCAGCAGTTGCAAAATGATTACATTGACGCCCAAATCTTTAATGCGGTCATCACCTCTCCCTATATTCGGTATGCTCAAACTGAGCGATCAAACCGTGCCTTGTTGGTCAATCAGGTTTTATCTTGGTCACAAACACACTTTAAATTAAACCAACTCAGCCTCCATCTGGCCAGCACACCATTGCTAAAAACGTGCATTGAAGCTATCAGCGCACAAACCGCTAACGGTCAACAAAAACACGATCAATGGTTGTTAAGCTTCAACGCGCACTTGCAAACCTGGGGCTTTGCAACAGACAGAACTCTGTCTAGTGTTGAATACCAATTGTTCAATAAATACCAACAAACCAGCTTGGGTCTTAATCAATTAACGCAAATTACCGAAGAAGTTCACGCATCACAAGCCATTGTCGATTTACAAACTTGGTTATCACAAGTCATTTTTCAAGCGCAATCTGCCAAAACACCCATTCAGATACTCGGCAGCTTAGAAGCGGAAGGCTTGTATTTTGACGAAGCGTGGGTGCTCGGCATGACTGACAAATTCTTGCCAGCAGCGCTCAACTCCCCGCGCTTTATTCCTAATGATATTGCCACACAACATCGGATTCCTCACAGTAATTTTGAACTGATTGCCAAGGATGCAAAAGACACACTCAACAACTTAATCAACTTATCCAGTCAAGTCACTTATTCTTATGCCAAAACCCACTTTGAGAGCGAACAACAAGGCTCACCACTATTAACATTTGATGACGAAATTCA
>DQNX01000150.1 GCA_015658965.1 Gammaproteobacteria bacterium | reverse complement strand
TGAAGAATGTATGCTTATGGCTAACCAGGCCACAGCCAAGTTCCTAGCGCACAATGAGGAAGACTTCCTTTACCGAATCCACCCTAAACCTACTGCAGAAAAAGTAGAAGTTACGCGCCAATTTTTAACCGCTGTTGGCCTGACACTTGAAGGTGGCGTGCAGCCAGAATCAAAGCATTTTGCCAAAGTATTGGTCGACGCTAAAGGCCGTGATGATGAAAATATCATTAAAACAGTTGTACTTCGTACCATGAAGCAAGCAGTATATACGCCTGCGAATGAAGGACACTTCGGCTTAGCCTTTGAGGATTACACACACTTTACTTCACCCATTAGAAGATATCCAGACCTATTGGTACATCGCGCTATTAACCGCGTACTTAATAAAAACAAAAGAAAACCTTCTAAGAAAATGATCGAAACCGGTGTACATTTATCGGTGACAGAGCGCAGAGCTAATGATGCTTCTCGTGATGTGGAGCAGTGGCTTAAGTGTGAATACATGCGTGATAAAGTTGGAGATACCTTTAACGGTGTGATCTCTGGTGTAGCAAGCTTCGGCATCTTTATTGAGCTTACCGACGTGTTTGTTGAAGGCATGATCGCCATGCGTGACATGAAAGACGATTACTACATTTTTGATGATATTCATCACCAGCTTAAAGGTGAGCGCACAGGGCGAACTTTCCAACTCGGCGACACCATTAAAATTCAGGTTGCCTCGGTTAACCTCGATGATCGACAAATGGTCTTTACCCCGGCTGATTAATCAGCAACAAAAAAGGAGGCGAAAGCCTCCTTTTTTGTTATTTAAAAGATAATCTTAATCCGTCACCGCACCTTCAGAAGCTGACTTGGCCAGCTTGGCAAACTTAGCCAGTACGCCTTTGGTGTAGTTTGGTTTTGGCTGTGTCCAGTGTGAAAGACGCTCATCAATAGTTGACTGATCAACCAAAAGCTCTAAGATGTTATTTTCAGCATCAATGAGTATTTCATCGCCATCTTCAACCACGGCTAACACGCCACCTTTAAAGGCTTCAGGGGTAATATGCCCCACCACAAAACCATGCGTGCCGCCAGAAAAGCGCCCATCGGTAATCAGCGCTACTTTACCACCGAGACCTTTACCCATCACCGCTGAGGTAGGTGCAAGCATTTCACGCATGCCAGGACCGCCTACAGGGCCTTCATAGCGGATTACAATCACATCGCCGGCTTTAATCTCATCATTAAGTACTGCAGCTAATGCATCTTCTTCACGACCGTAGCATTTAGCCACGCCTTTAAAACTCAAGCCTTCTTTTCCCGTAATTTTAGCAACGGCACCTTCGACCGCTATATTGCCACGCAAAATACGTAAATGGGAGTCTTTTTTAATGGGGTTGTCCAATGGTCTGATGATCTCTTGAGAATCGATATAGGGTTTAACATCTGCCAGATTTTCAGCCATGGTTTTTCCAGTCACTGTCATGCAATCACCATGCAACATACCTGCATCGAGCAGCATCTTCATGAGTGGCAAAGTACCACCAATGGCAACCAAATCACTCATCATGTATTTGCCTGAGGGTTTAAGATCGGCAATCACCGGCACGTTAGCACCAATACGCGTAAAGTCATCAATATTTAAATCAACACCAGCCGCATCAGCCATGGCGATTAAGTGCAGTACCGCATTGGTCGAACCTCCCAAAGTAATAATGACGGTAATGGCATTTTCGAAGGCCTTCATTGTCATAATGTCATTGGGTTTGATGTCTTTTTCGAGTAAGTTAAGCACCGCTTCACCAGCACGTACACAGTCGTTATTTTTGTCAGCTGAGATTGCATCTTGGGCAGATGAATTTGGTAGGCTCATGCCTAGCGCTTCAATCGCAGAAGCCATGGTATTAGCCGTGTACATACCGCCACAAGAGCCAGGACCGGGAATGGCAGTTCTTTCAATATTTTCTAATTCAATCGCATCAATCACGTTATTGGCGTATTGGCCCACCGCCTCAAACACACTAACCACGTCGGTATGGTTTTTACCCGGCTGAATCGTGCCACCATAAACAAAAATACCTGGACGATTTAAGCGTGAAAGTCCAATAATGCAGCCGGGCATGTTTTTATCACAACCGCCAATTGCCACCACACCGTCAAAACCCTGACAACCGACCACGGTTTCAATTGAATCAGCGATCACTTCGCGAGAGACTAACGAATATTTCATGCCTTCAGAACCCATAGAAATACCATCAGAAATGGTAATTGTATTAAATATAACACCCTTACCACCGGCTGAATTAATGCCTTTTTCGGCTTCATCAGCGAGCTTATTAATGTGCATATTACACGGTGTAACCATCGACCAAGTTGAGGCAATACCGACTTGAGGCTTGTTAAAATCTTCTTTTGTGAAACCGACTGGATAGAGCATAGAGCGGCTAGGTGCGCGCTCATAACCATCGACAATTTGAGAGGAGTATTTTCTTGAGTTAGACATAATGTATTTCGTTTACTAAAAACACCAAATTTTAGACTAAAATAAAGCTTTTCTCAAAGCCTTTTACTACGAACTTGGATACAGCACAGAAAATATTAGATTTAATTGAGCCCTTTGTAAAGGAGGGTAATATTTTGCCTAGAACTTTTGATCAAATTAATGACAATATTGATGATTTCGTTTTTTTGCGAAATCTTGATCAATTGGTGGCTTGTGCAGGCTTAAAAGACTGTAAAGAGGGC
>DQNX01000060.1 GCA_015658965.1 Gammaproteobacteria bacterium | reverse complement strand
TTGTCCACCATTCTGTATTCAACCAACAGCACCATTCGCACCTGCTGCCGTTGATACGGTAACTGAATTAGATGTGATTCATGCAGCTGAACGTGTTGCCGGCGGCGCAACAGATGAATTAGTTGTTGATGCTCGTACTCCGGGTTGGGTTAAGAAAGGTACAATCCCACATGCGATTAACGTTCCATTTACTAAGCTTAACTCTAAGGCATTAGCTAAAGACCCTATGGCTGTAGTAGATATCTTGACAAGCACGTTTGGTGTTGTAGATATGGACGGCGTATTAAACTACGATAATGCTAAGACTTTATACTTGTTCTGTAATGGTTCATGGTGTGGTCAATCGCCTGCGGCGATTAATGCGTTATTAACAATGGGTTACCCACAAAGTAAGATCAAATACTACCGTGGTGGTATGAATGATTGGAAATTGTTGGGTTTATCAACTAAATAGTTGATTACTAATTGTTTGAAAAAAGGGGCGTTAATAACGTCCCTTTTTTTCGTTTTAAGTTTATCTGTGATTGCAGACGATAAGGCAGATACTTGGTATCGGATTGGCCATGAGTTTTCACAAAGAGAGCGTAATGACGATGCCTTTAAATGGATGTTAAAAGCAGCCAATTCAGGCCATGCCGCCGCACAAAATAACATTGGACTGAGTTATTTGCATGCCTTAGGCGCCCCCCAAGATGATAAAATTGCTTTTTCTTGGTTTGAGAAGTCTGCCAAACAAGGCTTGGCTTATGCGCAAAGTGAGCTGGCCATGCTTTATTATCAAGGAGTGGGTGTTGAGCGAGACACAAAAAAGGCGTATGACTGGTGGTCAGCCGCTGCTAAACAAGAGGACGAATACGCGCAATTTAATTTAGCCTCACTATTATTAGAGCAAAAAGACATTAAACAAGCTTATTACTGGTTTATCAGAGCAGATAATAATAATCACCCTGAAGCAAAAATAGCTTTAGAAAAACTGAGAGAAAAATATGTTGAATAAAATACTATTAACCTTAACCTTGATATTGTCACAAGCAAGCTTTGCTTTATTTAGTTTGGATGACTTCCCGAAATTTCCAAAATTACTCACTATCGGAAATTTTGATCCATCTTCATTGCAAAGAACCTTTAATCAATTTACCGATAAAAAGCCAGACTATGAACGTGAAGGCCGTATGGTGAATGAGATTGAAGATGCGGTGATGGATGGCGATGTTGAATATTTAACGCTTGCTGACGACAAAGAGGTCTTTAGTATTTATATGGAGCCAGAGGTAGATACCCCTAAAGGTGGTATTATTATTATGCATTCTCGTGGTTTTCATGCGAATTGGGCGAGTACGATCAAACCCCTAAGGGTGGGCTTGGCAGAAAAAGGCTGGCACACACTTTCGGTTCAAATGCCGGTTTTAGGCAAGAGCGCAACTTATTATGATTATGTGCCGATTTTCCCTTATGCGCACCAGCGTATTGATGCGGCGATTGAGTTTTATCATCAACGTGGTGTTGATAACATCATTATAGTAAGCCATGGTTGTAGTGCACACATGTCGATGAGTTATTTTGATAAGTACGGTGATGAAAAAATTAATGCTTATGTGGGTATTGGTATGGGTGCTACTGATTACAAGCAAAAAGTGATTAAGCGCTTTCCCTTAGATGTTATGCTCAAACCTGTCTTAGATGTGTATGGCGAGAAAGATTTCCCGGGGGTGATGCGCTTATCAGAGTCTAGAAAAGCACTAATGGATATTTCTGGCAATCCTAAAAACGCACAAAAAGTGATCAAAGGGGCTGACCATTATTATAAGAACAATGGCACTGCACAAGTATTGACGAGCACCATTGATGCTTGGTTAAGTGGGTTAAAGTGATACTATAAAGCTTGTAAATAATCGATTTCTTGTTTAGAAAAATCGGCTAATTTTCTGGCTTCAATATTAAATGGGCCACGCAAT
>DQNX01000163.1 GCA_015658965.1 Gammaproteobacteria bacterium | reverse complement strand
TTTAGCCATTTTTATGTCGATTAATGATCACACCAACCCCCTGAGCACCTGTAACGGCCTGACCTTTGTTCAAAGTTAGCTTAACTTCCATCACTTCAAACTCGTTAAGAATAATTTCGCAAATTTTCTCAGCGAGTGTTTCTACCAACTGAAATTCACTATTTTCAACAAAATCAATCAAGCGCTTTGAAACCGCCTTGTAATCCAATGTTTGATCAATGTGATCGGTTTTGCTTGCAGGTACAATATCAAAACCCATCTCAATATCTAGGGTAATATCTTGGCGGATCTGCCTTTCCCAGTCGTAAATACCAATGACTGTGTCAATTTTTAAACCTTGTATAAATACGATATCCATGCTTAAATTAAAATTTTAAAATTCAAAGTTGAAATTATATGTTACCAACGCTCATCATTTGCGCTTATCTTATAGGGTCTATTTCGGCAGCAATCATTGTTTGTAAAATTTTAAACCTGCCCGACCCCAGAACACAAGGATCTAACAATCCTGGCGCGACTAATGTGTTTCGTATTGGCGGTAAAAAAGCAGCCGCGGTTGTTTTAATAGGCGATGGTTTAAAAGGTGCTCTTCCAGTATTGGTGGCTCAATACCTGGATATTGAATTATTAGGAATGACATTTATTGCCATGGCAGCGTTCTTAGGTCATGTTTACCCAATCTTCTTTGGTTTTAAAGGCGGCAAAGGTGTGGCCACTTTTATCGGCGCCCTACTTGCGCTTAATTATTTAGCTGGCTTGAGTTTTGCAATCACTTGGTTGTTTGTTGCCAAAGTACTAAAAATCTCATCTTTATCGGCACTGATTGCCACTTTATTGATGCCAGCTTATTTTTATTTCATAACCGACAATCTTGAAGCTACTTACGTCGTTGGTGTGATTTGTCTTTGGATTTTCTACACACATCGTAGCAATATTAAAAGAATGCTTGCAGGTGACGAAGGTCAAATCAAGTCTTAATACTAACACCGCGTTTAAGCAAATAAAAAGCAATAATTGCCAAGGCGAAAGTTATCACAACAAGCACTGATACTGAAGTCAAAAAATCTGAGGAACTCACACCAAAGAAGCCTAACCTGAAACTATCGACCATATAATAGATTGGATTAAATTTAGAAACATCTTGCCAAAATTGTGGCAAGATATCAATACTATAAAACATACCACCAAGATAGGTCATCGGCATAAGAACAAAGGTGGGGACAATAGTGACATCATCAAATGATTTTGCGAATATTGCATTAATAAATCCTGCTAGGGAAAATAAGATGGCTGTTAACAAAAAGGTAATCAATGTAATCCAGATACTATCAATCTCAACTTTAACAAATAATGAGACTGTAATAAATACACAAACCCCTACAACAAACCCGCGCACAACACCACCCGAAATATAACCCAGTAAGATTACCCAGTAAGGCACTGGTGATACAAGTACTTCTTCAATACTGTGGTTGAATTTTGCCAAGAAAAATGACATCACCGTGTTGCTGTAAGAGTTAGTAATAACAGTCATCAATATAATGCCAGGAATAATATACTGTAAATAATCAATCCCCTGCATTTGACCAATACGTTCACCCATTAAGCCGCCAAAAATTAACAAATACAGCGAAGTGGTGATAATCGGTGGAAAAATGGTTTGCACCCAAATACGCGAAAACCTTAGCACTTCCTTGGTGATAATAGTTTTATAAGCGATCCACATTTAACTTTGCTCCGATTGTTGCTTTTGAGTCAAATGCAAAAATAAAGTTTCTAACCGGTTTTGTGCACTACGAACATGATCCACACTCACATTCTGCTTTGCTAAGTTTTGTAAAACATCGGTAATATTGATGTCCGATCCGAGCACAACTTGCAAGGAATAATCATCCAGCCTTTCACATTCAAACCCATCTTCTTTAATATACTCGGGCAATGTGCTGGTGCTTTCTAAAATAATAATTTGGTGCGTCACTTTAGAGAGCAGCTTTTTCATACTGGTTTGTTCAACCACCTCACCTTCATTCAAAATAGCAATATTACGACACAAAGATTCTGCTTCTTCTAGATAATGCGTGGTCAAAATAATGGTCATACCATCACGATTTATCTCTTTAAGATACGCCCATATAGAGTGTCTAATCTTAACATCAACACCTGCAGTAGGTTCGTCTAAAATCAGAATCTTAGGCTGGTGAATCAAGGCCCTGGCCAACATCAAACGACGTTTCATACCGCCTGATAAAGACTTGGCTATATCAAAACGCTTGTCCCATAATTGCATTCTTTTTAATAATATCTCTGCTTGTGCTCTAGAAGCCGAACGGCTAATGCCGTGATAACCCGCTTGGTTAATCAATATTTCTTCGATTGGCTCAAATGGATCAAAATTAAATTCTTGGGGCATCAATCCAATCAAACGTTTAATATCGTTTCCATGTGTATCTTGATCAAGGCCTAAGACACAGACATTGCCCGCAGTCTTATTAAGCAAACCACAGACAATGCCAATAGCGGTGGTTTTTCCTGCGCCATTACCGCCTAAAAGGGCAAAAAAATCGCCTTCATCAACTTGCAAATTAATACTTTTTAGCGCTTCGGTATTATTGGCGTAAGTTTTTTGTAAACCTTGAATTGACAATGCAACTTGCATAGTTTTTAATGCCTTGAATAGTGAGATGAATCTTTAGTTTTTTAATCATACAGTCTGGCCACGTAAAACATTTTAACATTTATCCCCTTTTATTAACTATTTTTGCGATAATTATCATCTTTAAAACTGCATTAATATACTAACCATGTCAAACATTAAAAACATTGAACTTCCCGATATTGGTGATTTTGACGAAGTTGAAGTTATTGAGATTTTAGTATCTGTTGGCGACACGATAGAGAAAGATGACAGCATATTAACCCTAGAAAGCGATAAAGCTTCAATGGAAATTCCTTGCCCATCTGCTGGTACAGTCACACAAGTTAATATCAATATTGGCGACAAAATCAAACAAGGTGATTCACTAATTAGCCTAGAAAGTGCCCAAGAATCTGAAAAAAGTACAACGAATGAGGCAGAATCCAGTCTGCCGATAGAAGAAATAAGTACAAAAATAGTGCCTGTGGTGGTACCCGATATTGGTGATTTCGATGAGGTTGAAGTGATCGAAGTTTTGGTCAATATTGGCGATCAACTTAACGAAGAAGATTCGATTATTACGCTTGAAAGTGACAAAGCATCGATGGAGATTCCAACCCCAATTGCGGGCACCGTTAATAGCATTAATGTTAGTCTAGGTGACAAAATAAAATTAGGCGATTTAATTCTCGAAATACAAAGTACTGGTGCTACCAAAACTGAAACGGTTGTAGAAGAAACAACACCTAGTGCTCAAATGCCCACTAAACCAGCTGCGCCAGCAAAACCCGTTCCGGTATCAAGTACTAATGAATCCATCTCTAATATACCAGCAGGTGACTCACATGCCTCACCTTCAATTCGAAAACTGGCCAGAGAGTTGGGCGTTGATTTATCCAAAGTCATGGGTACTGGACAAAAAGGCCGTGTTTTAGATACAGATCTTAAGGGTTACGTTAAAAAAATCATTAGCTCTGGCGGCTCAGGTAGTGCGATCCCTAAAGTGCCTATTATTGATTTTTCTAAATTTGGCGAAACCGAACTTCAACCACTTTCAAGAATCAACAAACTTTCAGGCAAGCATCTAACCGCTTGCTGGCTAAACATTCCTCATGTCACGCAATTTGACGAGGTAAATATTGATCAAATGGAAGCTTTTAGACAAGCGCAAAAAGCCAAAGGCGTTAAATTAACGCCACTAGTCTTTATTATGAAGGCGGTGATTCAAGCATTAAAACTACACCCACGCTTTAATTCAGCATTGGATGAATCGGGTGAAAACCTAATCATCAAAAAATACTTTAATCTTGGCATTGCTATGGATACGCCAAATGGCTTGGTAGTACCAGTGATTCGTGATGTCGATCAAAAATCACTGAGTGACTTGGCCACTGAACTGTCTGAAACTTCTGCTAAAGCGCGTGATGGTAAGCTTAAGCCTGGAGATATGCAAGGTTCAGGCTTTACCATTTCCAGTCTAGGTGGTATTGGTGGCACTCAGTTCACTCCGATTGTTAATGCGCCAGAAGTAGCGATATTAGGCGTATCACGCGCACAAACCAAGCCAATCTGGGACGGCAAGAATTTTGTTCCAACATTAATGTTGCCACTGGCACTGTCTTATGACCATCGTGTTATTGATGGCGCCCAAGGCGGGCGATTTATGGCAGATTTAAACTCAATCTTACAAGATATTAGAGAGATCCTTTTATGATTAAAACACAAGTTGTTGTTATTGGCTCTGGGCCTGGTGGCTACACCGCGGCTTTTCGTGCAGCCGACTTAGGCAAAGAAGTGGTACTAATCGAGCGCTACGAAAATTTGGGTGGTGTTTGTCTGAACGTGGGCTGTATTCCTTCAAAAGCCTTACTTCATACCGCCCAAGTGATTAATGAAGCTTCAGAGGCTTCACACCTTGGCGTTACTTTTGGCGAAACTAAAATTGATATTGACGGTGTGCGTGACAATAAAGAAAATATTGTTAGCAAACTAACGGGCGGTATTAAAGCCTTAGCCAAAGCCAGAAAAGTACAAGTGATTACCGGCTATGGTAAATTTATTTCAGCCAATCAAATCGCCATTAAAGGTTCAGATGAAGTGATTGAATTCGAACATTGCGTTATTGCAGCAGGCTCTCGAGTGACTAAAATCCCAGCCTTTCCTTTTGATGACCCACGAGTGATGGATTCAACCGACGCCCTCGAATTAGACGGTGTGCCTAAAAGATTACTAATTGTTGGTGGTGGCATTATCGGTCTAGAAATGGCAACCGTATACAACGCACTGGGTAGTGAAATTACAGTGGTTGAATTGGCTGATCAATTAATCGCAAGCGCCGATAAAGATGTCGTTACGCCGCTGGCCAGGCGCATCAAAAAACAATATAAAGACATCTACTTAAATACCAAAGTAACAAAAATGGAGGCAACTGATGCCGGCATTAAAGTCAACTTCGAGGGCAAAAAAGCACCCGAAACAGACACTTTTGACAAGGTGCTAGTTTCAATTGGGCGCTCTCCAAATGGGCAATTAATTGATGCTGAAAAAGCCGGTGTGATCGTTAACGAGTGGGGCTTTATCTCAACTGATAAACAAATGCGCACCAACATTAATCACATTTTTGCGATTGGTGATATTGTCGGCCAACCGATGTTGGCACACAAAGCAGTTCATGAAGCCAAAGTGGCTGCAGAAGTTATTTGTGGTCACAAATCTGGTTTTGATGCGCTCACCATTCCATCGGTTGCCTACACAGACCCTGAAGTCGCTTGGACAGGAAAAACCGAGAAACAACTCAAAGAAGAAGGGATTGCTTATAAAAAAGGCGTGTTCCCCTGGGCAGCATCGGGCAGAAGTTTAAGCATTGGCCGAAGTGAGGGTATGACAAAAGGTTTGTTTGATGCAAAAACTGGGCGAATTCTAGGTATGGGTATTTGCGGAACTAACGCCGGCGAACTCATTGCCGAGGCAACACTCGCCATCGAAATGGGCTGTGATATGAGCGATATTGCACTCACCATTCACGCACACCCAACCCTTTCTGAAACAACCGCTTTTGCCACTGAAATGGCTGAAGGCACCATTACTGATTTATTACCACCTAAAAAGAAATAGGAACACACTATGGATATTACACAAGCAAGAAGTAACGCAATTGATCAACAAATTAGACCATGGGGTGGGCTTAACTATATTGCCAATAATGCACTTAAAAACACACCAAGAGAAGATTTTGTACCTGAAAAATACCAAAATTTAGCATTTGCCGACATCGAAATTCCACTCACCGATAAGGCAAAAATGCTCAGCCCTAAAATTGAAGGCCGACTGTTGGATGCATTAAATATCAAAAAAGATGAAACTGTATTAGAAGTAGGGACTGGCAGTGGTTACTTAACCGCAGTGATTTCAAAATTATGTAAATCAATCACCAGTATTGAAATTGATGAAACACTAAGTGCTAACGCCCAAGAAAAACTGAATGCGCTCAATATCAACAACGCCAAGCTAGAAGTGGGTGACGCTTCTAAAGGCTGGAGTTCAAATGATTTCTTTGACGTAGTTATTGTAGGTGCTGCAGTGCCAAAAATCACCGGTCGTTATTTTCATTTACTTAATGTGGGTGGTCGTGTTTTTGTGGTTGAAGGCCAAGGCAATGCCATGAGCGCAAAACTCATCACTCGCATGAGTGAACACAAGTGGGAAACTAAAACACTGTTCGAAACTCATTTAGACACCATGCAAGGCTTAGAGTCCAGTGAAAACTTTGAATTCTGAAAAAATTAGATGGAGCGTTTCTACAATTTTGTTTTAAAAAAATCTGGCGACAGTCTCATCTTATTGATGATAATTGTTGGTTTTTTCATTGCACAAATTCCTGATTTTCAACTTGACGCTTCTTCAGATTCACTGGTATTGGAAGGAGACGACAACCTTCGCTATTACCAAAGCATTAAAAAAGATTATGGTTCTGATGATTTCCTAGTCATTAGCTATCAAGTTGAGGGTAACTTACTAGACCCGGCACAGATCAAGCACTTGGGTAACTTTAGAAAAGACTTGCAAGCCATTGATGAAGTTAAATCAGTCACGACGATTTTAGATGTGCCATTATTCCGGTCACCGCCTTTATCGCTCTCAGATTTAGCCTCTGACAGTACCTCAATTGACAATGGCAATGCCAACCTTACATTGGCCATCAAAGAGTTTAGAGCCTCACCTTTGTATGGCGATAACTTGGTCAGTAAAGATGGAAAAACCACTGCTATTTTAGTGTCACTCAAAGGCAATAAACGCTTTGAGGAAAGGCGCCAAACTCGTGATTCAATGCGATTTAAAAGAGCAGCTAATGAACTTTCCAAAGAAGACTTAGCCAAGCTAAAAAGTATTGAAAAACAAGTCCTTAAAGATGCCACTATACAAAGTGAATTGCAAGCCAAAACCATTGCCGACATCCGTAGTATAATTGACCAATATCGAAATAAAGCCAGCTTATTCTTAGGTGGCCTACCAATGATTACTACGGATATTATTAGTTACATCAGTAGTGATTTAATCGTCTTTAGTTTGGCCGTTATCGGCTTAATGACACTGATTCTAGCGCTAATTTTTAAAGGGATTCGCTGGGTGCTAATGCCAATTAGTATTAGCATTACTGGCGCACTAATGATGACAGGTGTTTTGGCTTTCTTGGGCTGGAAAGTAACTGTTATCTCTTCTAACTTTTTCTCGTTATTGTTAGTGATGACACTCTCAGTCACTATTCATTTGATGGTGCGTTACCGAGAGTTGGCACAAAATGATCCAGAACTCGAATACCACCAACTAATTAAAAACACGCTAGCGCAAATGCTAAAACCTTGCTTGTTTACCACATTAACCACCATTGCTGCTTTTGGCTCGTTACTCATTAGCGGCATTCGGCCTGTCATTGACTTTGGCTGGATGATGTCAATTGGTGTTACCATTGCTTTAGTGCTTTCATTTTTAGCCTTTCCAATTATCATGAGTCTTTTACCAAAAGCCAAAGTCTCAAAGTTTAAAACTGAATTGGGCGTAACCCATAGCCTGGCCAAATTTACCGAAAGATTTGGCAATCACTTGCTGGTGGTATTGGTGGTGTTTATTGCCATAGCAGGGTTTGGTATTAACAAGC
Organism: Gammaproteobacteria bacterium; assembly: GCA_015658965.1. GTDB lineage: Bacteria > Pseudomonadota > Gammaproteobacteria > PS1 > Pseudothioglobaceae > Thioglobus_C. The sequence goes on along the minus strand of DQNX01000163.1, from coordinate 10,244 downwards.
TCAGTGTAGAAAATCGCTTTATTGACTACTTCAAAGAGAGTACTGAAATCAACCAAGGTCTAACCTTGATTGATAAAAAACTCGGCGGCACTATTCCTCTAGAAATTATATTTGATGATCTGGCTGAAGACTATTGGTATGACGAAGACCTACGTGCTGATGTTCATAAAATTCATCAGTATTTAGACAATCTAGATGAGACTGGAAAGGTACTCTCAATTGATACTTTAATGCAGATATTAACCCAAGCCAACAATGGGCAAGCGCTTAACGGATTCTTCTTAAATATTGTTAAGGGGCAAATCCCAGATAATGCTAGAGCACATGTATTAGACCCTTACATCAATGAAGATAACGGTCAGTTACGCATGGTGATCCGTATTCGTGAAACCAACAAAGAACTTAAACGTGGCGAACTCATTAATAAGATTGAACGCCACATTTCAAAAGAGCTGGGCTTTAGAGAAGACAGTTTCCACACAACGGGTATGTTGGTACTATACAACAACATGTTACAAAGTCTGTTTGATTCACAAATCAAAACCATTGCTGTGGTCTTTAGTATGATTTTTATCATGTTCTTGTTTGTCTTCAAGTCGGTGAGTTTATCTATTTTGGCACTCATCCCCAACACTTTGCCATCGCTATTTATTCTTGGCATTATGGGGCTGATGAACATCCCACTAGATTTAATGACCATCACCATTTCTGCCATTGCTATCGGTATTGGGGTTGACAACGCCATTCACTATATTCACCGTTTTAAGACTGAATTCCAAAAGGACCAGGACTACCTGGCAACCATGTATCGATCACACGATTCAATTGGCTTGGCCATGTTTTATACCTCTATTACAGTAACACTGGGTTTCTTAATTTTGGCATTATCCAATTTTATTCCAAGTATTTATTTCGGCGTCTTCACCGCCATCGCCATGCTTAGTGCGCTATTAGCCAACCTTACTTTATTGCCAAAACTCATCTTAATGGTGAAGCCAAAAATTTAGCTACAATTAGTAGCACCATTTAATAATGACCACACAACACCATTTCGATGTTCTTATTATTGGCACTGGGAGTGCTGGGCTAATGAACGCCCTACAATTATCCGATAATCTGTCTGTTGCACTCATTGCCAAAGATAAAATCCTTGAAGGCAGCTCATACTATGCTCAAGGTGGTATATCCGCCGTACTGGATGAAAAAGATGATTTCGAATCACACATTGCAGATACCTTATCAACAGGGGTAGATTTGGGCAACGAAACTGCGGTTCGATTTATGGTGGAACAAGCGCCAAGCGCCATTCAAGCTTTGGAAAAATCCGGCGTGGTATTTACACACAAAGGCAGTCAATACCACCTTACCACTGAGGGTGGCCATAGCAATAGACGGGTTGCCCATGTTGCTGATAAAACGGGGCAATCCATTCAAACTAATTTGTTAGCCAACGTCAGAAATAAAACAAATATCACTTTGTTTGAAGGTTTTATTGCCATTGATTTACTCACAAAAAATAACCAATGCTACGGCGCTTACGTCTTAAACAAATCCACCAATAATGTCGAGAGCTTTATTGCGCATAAAACCATTATTGCTACAGGGGGTGCTTCGAAAGTCTATCTTTACACTTCCAATCCAGACACTTCAACGGGTGATGGCATTGCCATGGCTTATCGTAGCGGCGGTCGTATTATAAACATGGAATTTACCCAATTTCACCCCACTTGTTTGTACCATCCACATGCCAAATCATTTTTAATTTCTGAATCTCTGCGTGGTGAAGGTGCCAAACTCATCTTGCCAACAGGCGAAGCATTTATGCACAAGTACGACAAACGTGGCGAACTTGCGCCGCGCGATATTGTTGCCAGAGCGATTGATTCAGAAATGAAAACACAGGGTTTTGACTGTGTGTATTTAGACATATCGTTTAAGGACAAAGACTGGATTCAATCACACTTCCCAACCATTGATAAAAAATGCGCCTCCTTTGGTATCGATATTTCACAAGACCTAATCCCCGTGGTGCCCGCTGCGCATTACACTTGTGGCGGCATTCAGGCCGATATTAATGCCCACAGCAATATCAACAGTCTGTATGCCATTGGCGAGGTTGCTCATACAGGTGTGCATGGCGCTAATCGCATGGCTAGCAATTCATTATTAGAGTGTATTGTGTTTGCTAAAGCTTGTGCTAACCATATTAATCAACAATCTTTAACATTACAACACCCAGAGTTCGATGACTGGGATGCATCCAGAGCAAGCCTGTCTAGGGAAAAAGTAATGGTTACCCACCTGTGGGACGAAGTCAGACGCATCATGTGGAATTTTGTTGGCATCGTGCGCAGCAACAAACGCCTACATTCTGCACAAATGCGCCTTGCACAAATTCAAAATGAAGTGGACGAATACTATCGCCTTTACTTAATCTCAAGTGATTTAATTGAACTAAGAAATCTGGTTGAAACCGCTCAATTAATTGTTAAATCAGCCATTTTAAGGAAAGAAAGCCGCGGTTTGCATTACAATGAAGACTATCCTAATACTTCTCATAAAGCGAAAGACACTATAATATAACCATGATACTACCGATCCTTCACTATCCTGATTCACGCTTACGCACCGTAGCTAAAATAGTTGAGACGGTTGATGACGCCGTCAGAACATTAGTTAAAGACATGTTTGAAACCATGTATCAGGCGCCAGGTATTGGCCTTGCTGCCACACAAATTGATCACCACCAGCGTATTATTGTTATTGATATTTCTGAAGACAAAAACCAGCCCTTGTGTTTAATCAACCCAGAAATCATTGAAAAAGATGGTGAGATTCTTTGGGAAGAAGGCTGCCTTTCTGTGCCAGATTATTACCAATGTGTGAAACGTGCCAACCAGGTTAAGGTGCGTGCACTCAACGAACAAGGTGAAACCTTCGAGCTAGAAGCAGATGAACTTTTAGGTATTTGTATTCAGCATGAAATTGATCATATAGATGGTATTTTGTTTGTTGATCACTTGTCCAAGCTCAAACAAAAACGCCTGCTTGAAAAAACCAAAAAAGCGAATAAATAAATCTGTGTCAATCCAAATCGGGCCTTACCACTTAAACTCACAAGTGTTGTTAGCACCCATGGCAGGCACTAGTGATAAGCCATTTAGGGCCATTTGTCGCGCCCAAGGCGCGGCACTCACCACCTCAGAAATGGTGGTCATTCAACAGCATTTACTCAATACCAACAAATCCAAGCATCGCCTTGATTTCTCTGGCGAACCTAAACCCGTTAGCATTCAAATCGCCGGATCGATAGCAGATGAATTGGCCTATTCAGCACAGCAAGCACTCACATTTGGTGCTGACATTATTGACATCAACATGGGCTGCCCTGCCAAAAAAGTATGCAATAAGGCTGCCGGCTCTGCACTCATGCAAGATGAGTCTTTAGTCAAAGACATTCTAAACGCTGTAGTAAATGCGGTCGATATCCCAGTTACCTTAAAAATGCGTACTGGCTGGAATGTTACCAATCAGAACGCCCCTATCATTGCCAAAATAGCGCAAGATGCCGGTATTCAAATGCTTAGTGTCCATGGTCGAACACGTGAAGACAAATACATGGGTATGGCTGAATACAACACCATTAAAACAGTTAAACAACAGGTGTCAATTCCTGTGATTGCGAATGGTGATATCACCAGCGCCAAGAAAGCCAAACAAGTACTTGATTACACGCTGGCTGATGGCGTTATGATTGGTAGAGCCAGCCAAGGAAATCCCTGGGTTATTCATGAAATTGATCACTACCTAAAAACTGGGCAAAAAGCGGATGATGTTCCACTCGATGTCAAAAAACAAACGATCTTAGCGCATATTTCGCAAATTCATGCCTTTTATGGTGAAAAATTAGGCACACAGTTGTCCAGAAAGCATATTTTTTGGTATGCTACACACCTTAATAAAGAAAGTGGTCAATCCTTCTGGAAGAAGGTCAATAAAATTACCGACCATAAATTGCAGTACCAATTACTTGAGGAATTTTTAAATTCGTGAATACTGATTTACCCGCTTGCATTAATGCAAAACTCAATCGCTACTTTGAGCAACTCAAGGGCGAGTCAGCTTCTGGCGTATTCAAAATGGTCTTGCAAGAAACCGAATCAGCCACCATCAAGTTTGTTTTAGATAGGGTTGAAAATAACCAAAGTGAAGCAGCCAGAATTTTAGGCATGAATCGTGGCACGTTACAGAAAAAAATCGAACTCTTCAAACTTTAAGTCTCTATAATTACTCCCTTAATTTCCATCCAATCATAAAGAATAAAATGGCTATACAACGCGCTCTAATCAGTGTTTCTGATAAAACTGGTATCATCGAACTGGCTCAAGCTTTAGCCGCTAAAAACATCGAAATTCTTTCGACTGGCGGCACCGCTAAATTGTTAGCTGCCAACGACATTCCGGTTATTGAGGTGTCCGATTACACCGGTTTTCCTGAAATGATGGCAGGTCGCGTTAAAACCCTAAATCCAAAAATTCATGGCGGCATTTTGGCCAGACGCGGATTGGATGAAGACGTGATGGTGCAGAACGACATTAAGCCGATTGATTTGGTCGTGGTTAATCTTTACCCGTTTCAAGCAACCATTGCTAACCCAGATTGCACGCTAGAAGATGCGATTGAAAATATCGACATCGGCGGCCCAGCTATGCTTAGGTCAAGCGCAAAAAACCACGCTTCTGTTACTGTTATCGTTGATGCCGATGATTATCAAGTGGTGATTAATGAAATCAACGAAAATGGCGATACCAGCCTTGAAACCCGTACAAAATTGGCGCTTAAAACTTTTGAGCACACCGCCCAATATGACGGCGCCATTGCTAATTATTTGGGCAAAGGTGAGGATGGATTTTCTAACACTCTAAATCTGCAATTTAATAAAGTACAAGCCATGCGTTATGGTGAAAACCCGCATCAAAATGCAGCTTTTTATGTTCAGAGCAATATCACTGAAGCCTGTGTCGCATCAAGTGTGCAATTCCAAGGTAAAGAAATGTCGTTTAATAACATGGCTGATGCCGACGCTGCTCTTGAGTGTGTTCGCAGTTTTGATGAGCCCGCTTGCGTGATTGTTAAACACGCCAATCCTTGCGGCGTTGCGGTCAGACAAAATATCCATGAAGCTTATTTAGATGCGTTTAAAACTGATCCAACCTCAGCATTTGGCGGTATTATCGCTTTTAATCGCCCACTTGATAAAGACACTGCAACAGATATTATTGCCAAGCAATTTGTCGAAGTCATCATTGCGCCCAGTGTTGATGATGATGCTAAAGAAGTCTTATCAGCCAAGCAAAACGTTCGCGCCCTAGAATGCGGTGATCTATCCAAAGCCCAACCTTCGCTAGACTACAAACGCGTAACGGGCGGCTTATTAGTACAAGACAAAGATCTGGGCGTTATTACAGAAAATGACATCACCTGCGTCAGCGACATTCAGCCTACAGCTGAGCAAATCAAAGACTTATTATTTGCCTGGAAAGTGGCCAAAACTGTTAAATCCAATGCCATTGTTTATGTTAAAAATGAGATGACGATTGGTGTCGGTGCAGGACAAATGTCACGCGTGTATTCTGCCAAAATTGCCGGTATTAAAGCCGCAGACGAAGGCTTAGTGGTTGAAGGCTCAGTCATGGCGTCCGATGCTTTTTTCCCATTCCGTGACGGCATTGATGCCGCAGCACAAGCGGGCATTAAAGCCATCATCCAACCGGGCGGATCAATGCGTGACAACGAAACCATAGCAGCAGCCAATGAACACGGCATTGCCATGGTATTTACTGGTATGCGCCACTTCAAACACTAAATTACAAAAATATTTATTGTCAATAACGATCAACTGAAATTAAAATTTAAATAAACACAGTATAAGAATCGGCTTCAATTCTTCCTTTTGTAAACTTTTGAATAGTTAATAAAATTAAATAACCAATACTAACAAGCATTAAAGAACTGTTCATTATTAAACGGGCTATTTAAAAAACTTCGTGATAAACCATCTCAAGGCCTTTTCTTAAGGTTGTTTCCTCCTTGGCATAATTGATGCGAATGCATTGATGTTGGTGTGGCCAGTCGCCATCCATGCCAATAAAAAAGTTGTGTCCAGGGATGATGTAAACGCCTTTGGCTTTGAGGTTTTGGTACAATTCTTCTGAGGTTATTTTTAAGGTTGGAAACCAGATCCACATAAAAAAAGCACCTTCGAGTTTGTGCAGTTTTGCACTGCTATTGCCAAATATTTCATTGAATAATTGAACGGCAATATCGGCTTTGGCTTGATAGTAAGGCTTGATAACAGTATTTACCAGCTGGATTAATTCTTTGTCTTTAACCATGCGCGTGAGCAAGGTTGGGCCGACACTGCTGGGCGCTAAAGACAAAATACCATTGATTCGACTCATGGCCTCAATGGTGGCGTGGTTGGCAATTACAATACCTGTTCTAAGGCCCGGCAAGCCCAATTTAGAAAGTGATAGACATAAAATCGTATTGGTATTCCAATTAAGCGTTACATCCGTATAAATCGCACCAGGGAACGGCTGGCCATAAGCATTATCAACAATCAGGGGAATGTTGTTTGATTTGGCAATATTATCTAACCTTGCCAGCTCGTCATCGGTAACCACATTGCCTGTTGGATTGGTTGGGCGCGAAATACATATAACCCCAATATTTTCTTGTTTGAGCGTTTGCTTTAATTGGTCAAAATCAATTTGGTATTTGAACTGTTGATTTTCAAACTCACAGATTTTAGGCCTAACAGCAACCAACATATTTGCAGACAAGCCTTGGTCAGCGTAGCCTATGTATTCTGGTGCAATTGGCAGTAACACCTTCTTTTGACTGCCATCCGCCATCTCGCCTGCAAACAGATTAAACAGCGAAAAGAAACTGCTTTGTGAGCCGTTGGTAATAACAATATTACCTTCATCTAAATCCCAGCCATAACAATCATTCAGCATTTGTTCCAAAGCCTTAATAAACACCTCTGAGCCTTGCGGCCCATCATAATAACCAAACATTTGACCGGCGCCCGCATCAATCACTTTTTTAAGCTCGTCCACAAAAATTCTCTGTGCTTCGGGTATCAGCGCAGGGTTTCCGCCACCAAGCATAATAATGTCTTGGTCATGGCTATGATTAGCCTTACCCAGATCATCCATCAGCTGGGTTATGCCTGAATAACGGGTAAATTTCTCACCAAATTTTGAATAGTTTTGATTCATGGTTTTATTTTATGCAAATACAATTGCGTTTTATAAGTATAAACACCTTTAACTATAGATTAAAATGACGCATCATTATCAGCATTTTTCAACATGAGTATAGAAAAAATTACCGCCTTTCCAGAAATTACTTCCGCCGTTGTCGAAGAGGGTAATATTGTTTCCGTTACCCAAGGATATTACGATATTGATAAGGTAACGGGGCATATACAAACCTGCATTGGAATGGTGAGAAGGTATGAAAAAATGGGTTATTATAATTTGGCAAAACCTGAGTTTACCAGTGAGGTTATCACTACTTTTACCAATTTAGAGCTCAGTAAAAAAGATGTTATTCGAGCCAATAACTTTATGGAAATTACCGGCTACCAAGAATGCAATCGTGTTTGGCAACTGCCCGACGAGATGAAAGTGCAAGCCTCACAAATGTTATGTGGCTTCTACATTACTTACGACACGGATAAGTGGGAAGATTTTAGTGTTGAACCTATTGAAGCGTCAGACTAAGAAAGAATTCTCACTCTAAAAGTTTTACCCTTAAGCTTGTCATTTTGGATTTTTTTCAAAGCAACCTTAACCAAGCTCGATTCAATGGCCACATAAGACCAATTACTAGAAACCGTAATTTTGCCAATTTTATCGCCAGGAATGCCGTCCTTCCCCGTTAAACCGCCCACAATATCACCCGGGCGCAGTTTTTGTTTTTTGCCGCCATCGATCTTAAGCGTGGTCATGGCTGGCTTTTTAACCGGCTTATCCAAATGCACCTCGCTCGGCAGTTCATCCGTGCTAATGTCAATTTCAAGTGCGTCTAATTTTCTAGTTTCTCTGTCGCTATACAGCGTGGCAGCAATGCCGCTGCGCCCTGCTCGACCGGTGCGGCCAATACGATGAACATGCACCTCAGGATCATGAGCGAGATTAAAATTAATCACTATATCTAGGGCTTCAATGTCCAAACCTCGAGCTGCAACATCGGTTGCCACCAAGACGGAAATACTTTTATTGGAAAACCTGATTAAGGCTTGATCGCGCTCGCGCTGATCTAAATCGCCATGAATTGCCAGCGCATAAAAACCATAATGAATTAATTCATCTGCCACATCTTGCGTATCAAGCTTGGTATTACAAAAAACCAAAGCAGAGTCAGGCTTGTGCTTGGCCAAAAGCAGGCGCAAGGCAATCATGCGCTCATCATCAGTATTGGTTTGATAAAAATATTGCTTAATGGTGGACTCTTCATGCGTTGATGGTGCGCTCACGGTGATCGGATTTTGCATGACGCGAGCGGCGATCTCTTCAGTTTCTTGAGGATAAGTTGCGCTAAACAACAAGGTTTGTCTATCGGTTGGAATTTTTTCAACAATGTTGTCAATCGCATCTTGAAAACCCATATCCAGCATACGATCTGCCTCGTCAAGCACAAGCGTGTCAACATGATCAAGCTTTAGCGTGTTTTTGCGCAGATGCTCTTCAATACGCCCTGGCGTGCCAACAACAATATGCGCACCATGCTCTAATGAGCCAATTTGCGGCCCAAACGGTGCGCCGCCACATAAAGTTAAAACTTTGATATTATGCACCGCTCTGGCGAGTTTTCGGATCTCGCTGGCCACTTGGTCGGCCAACTCTCGAGTCGGGCACAAAACAATCGACTGCACTCGGTATGATTTAACGTCTAGCTTATTTAACAAGCCCAACCCAAAAGCAGCGGTCTTGCCTGAGCCTGTCTTGCCTTGACCAATAACGTCCTTACCCGACAAAATAATCGGCAAGCTCAAGCTTTGGATTGGCGTCATCGACGCGTAGCCCAAACTGCTTAAGTTTTTAACAAGATCGGGTTTTAAATCTAGCGATGAAAAATCAGTTGAATTCAAAGTGAGTGCTCAATAATAAGATAAACCAGATTTTACCCTAATCTACAATATTGATATCAATGCCCTGATTGAGTAACTGTTGCTGACGAACTTTAAGATAATCACCAAATCTTGGGTATGCGTCGTAGTGCTTAGCGCTAACATAACGCAAAACTGTATTGAAATGAAAACTATAAAGCTTGCCATCAATTTTGGTGATATTCTTACCCTCGTTAAACAATAAAATACCCGGGCGATAGTTCAAATCATGATCTTTAACCATTTGTCGAGGTGAGGTAATTTTTCCATCTAAATCTATGATTATTTGATCAGAATAGGCGTCAAATCGAATCAATAAATATTTGGATAATTCCACTTTCACATCCGCTCTATTAATCAACTGATGGTGGAATTCTTCACAATCTGAACAATCCTTATCTTCAAAAATAATCGCAACTGGCTGGCTATAGCCCTGCAGAGAATTCACTTTTTCTAAACTGGGATAATTAATAAATGCATAGTCCGAAGACGATTTTTTGGTAGTTTCAATATAATCTGATAAAGTGAATTTTTTATACGCTTGGCTAGCAACATAATCTAATACGTGTCGAAAAGCTTCTGGTGTGCGATAGCCGTTCGTTCTAAAAGAAGGCTTACCGTCTTCGCCGATAAATATAATGGTGGGTGTGTATTGCACTTTGAGTTGCTTGCTTAGCTCTTTTTCTAGCAAAGTCTCATCTTCACTTAAAGTAATTTCACGATCGCCCTTAATATTGACAGCAATCACAGAAAAATGTTGTTTGATAAACGCTAAATTATCACCCGAATTAAAATTCTGATCTAACATCGCACTGCAATAAGGGCAGCTGTCTAAATGTAAATATAATAAAACCGTTTGGTTGCTGTCTAGTGCATCCTCAACATCTTCACCAATCTCTAGGAAACTGTCGGTAAACCAAGCGGGAATTTCATGGGTAGCACCACCAGTAATTTTGCCAATTTTTACCTCTTGTGCGGTTGAATACAGGCTTATGCTCGCCAATATTAAAAAAGCAAATAGGCGTAAAAATAAGGCAAAAATCTAATCTCCATAACACTTTAA
>DQNX01000030.1 GCA_015658965.1 Gammaproteobacteria bacterium | reverse complement strand
ATCGATTAGAAGATCTTGATGACACACAAGAGGTCTATCACAATGCCGATATTTCAGATGAGGTGATGGCGCAATTATGATCCATATCCATCAAGGCATTAACGCACTTGGCGCTTTTAAAACTAAAGCCTTACAAGCAAAAATAGCAAAGGCACAATCAGGTTTAAACCTATTGTCAGCAGAATTTATTCACTTTGCAGATCTTGATGAAGCACTCACAGATGTAGAAAAAAATCACCTTAATCAACTGCTATCTTACACCCCAGTATTACCAGTCAACTCAGCGCAATCTAGCGTTATTATTATTCCTAGATTGGGCACTATTTCGCCTTGGTCGTCCAAAGCAACTGACATTGTGCACTTGTGTGATATTAACAAAGTTAATCGTATTGAGCGTGCAATTATCTATCATTTTAATGCTGAAATCACCAATTCAACGCAAGTTTTAACCTCAATTATGGACAAAATGACCGAATCGGTTTTAGATTCGATTGATGATGCACACACTATTTTTGATAACTTTGAGCCACGGCCTTTTGCCAGTGTCGATATTCTCGCCAAGGGCAAATCGGCTTTAGAAAAAACCAATATCGAACTTGGTTTGGCACTCAGTGATGGTGAAATCGATTATCTGGTTGAGAGCTTTACCCAATTAGAGCGAAACCCAACAGACATTGAACTGATGATGTTTGCTCAAGCAAATTCAGAGCATTGTCGCCATAAAATCTTTAACGCTGATTGGACTCTCGACGGCATTGAACAAGAAAAAAGTTTATTTTCAATGATCCGCAATACTTACCACAAACATCCTGAAGGCTTGTTAAGTGTTTATTCAGACAACTCAGCGGTAATGGCTGGCCATCAAGGCGAGCGTTTTTTTGCAGATGAAAATGGTAAATATGTTAGCTCAACTGAGCACAGAGCCATCTTAATGAAAGTAGAAACACACAACCACCCCACCGCCATTGCCCCGCATCCAGGTGCTGCCACAGGATCAGGCGGCGAAATCCGCGATGAAGGTGCAACAGGACAAGGCTCTAAACCTAAAGTTGGCTTGTGCGGATTTAGTGTGTCTAATTTAAAAATTGATGGTGCAATGCAGCCTTGGGAGCAAGAACACGGCAAGCCATCACAAATCGTCTCGGCTCTGGATATTATGCTTGAAGGTCCAATTGGCGCGGCCGCTTTTAACAACGAATTTGGTCGTCCAAATATTTTGGGCTATTTTCGCAGCTACGAGCAAACAACCCCAGATGGGGACGTGCGTGGCTATCACAAGCCAATTATGCTGGCTGGCGGTTTAGGTCACATTCAAGAAAATCACATTCAAAAAGGCGAAATCCCTGTCGGCAGTAAAATTATTGTTCTTGGTGGTCCAGCCATGTTGATTGGCTTGGGTGGTGGTGCTGCATCGAGCATTAAAAGTGGCGAGCAAAGTGAAGATTTAGACTTTGCCTCGGTTCAGCGCGCTAATCCTGAGATGCAAAGACGCGCCCAAGAGGTGATTGATCGCTGTGCCAATTTGGGCAATGACAATCCGATTATCTCAATTCATGATATCGGTGCTGGCGGCTTATCAAACGGCTTACCGGAATTGGTCAATGATTCGGGACGTGGCGGCAAGTTCGAGCTTAGGAACATCCCTAATGATGACAACCAAATGTCGCCGCTTGAAATCTGGTGCAATGAATCTCAAGAACGCTATGTGCTTGCCATTGCCCCTGAAAGCATCGATTTATTTAGCAAAATCTGCGAGCGTGAGCGAGCGCCATTTGCCATTTTGGGCGAATCAACTAAGCAGCAAGAACTGGTATTAAGTGATGCATTATTTGCTGACACGCCGATTGACATGCCTATGTCGGTTTTATTGGGCAATCCGCCAAAAGTGAGCATTGCAGCAAGCACACAAGACATCAAGCTTAATCCGCTAGAGGTTAGCCATATTAAACTTGATGATGCCATCAGTAGAATTTTACAACTGCCAACTGTTGCCAGCAAAAACTTTTTAATCACCATTGGTGATCGCAGCGTAACTGGCATGGTGGCGCGCGATCAATTGGTTGGTCCATGGCAAGTGCCGGTGGCTGATTGTGCCATCTCAATTTCTGATTATTCTGGCTATAAAGGCGAGATTATGTCATTAGGTGAGCGCACGCCGCTGGCCTTGTGTGACGCTAATGCCGCTGCGCGTATGACCATTGGCGAAGCGCTTACCAACATGCTTGGTGGTTACGTTGAAGACATTCATGACATTAGCCTCAGTGCCAATTGGATGAGTGCCTCTGGCCATAAAGGCGAAGATGCCAAACTGTTTGAAGCAGTGAAAGCAGTGGGCATGGATTTATGCCCTCAGCTTGGCCTAACCGTACCTGTGGGTAAAGACTCCATGAGTATGAAAAGCTCTTGGCAAGAAGATGGGCAAGATAAATCCGTCACCTCGCCTTTGTCATTAATCATTACCGCTTTTTCAAAAACCAGAGATGTTAGATTGCAAAAAACTCCGTTACTATTAACAGACTCAGATTCTGAACTACTACTAATCGACTTAGGGTTTGGTCAAAATCGTATGGGTGGCTCGTGCTTAGCGCAAGTGTACAATCAAGTTGGTGATATCTCACCGAACCTTGATGACTCTGTTTTATTTAAAAATTTCTTCACAACCATCAATCAGCTCAACAAAGATGATTTAATCAGCGCTTATCACGATCGAAGTGATGGCGGCGTTATCACCACTTTATTAGAAATGGCATTTGCCTCGCATTGCGGCTTAATCATTAATACGGATGCCAGCATTGAAAGCTTGTTTAATGAAGAACTTGGCTGTGTTATTCAGGTTAAATCTGAGAATAAACTCGCAGTTGCTAATGCTCTAAAAGCAGCAGGTCTTGAGTCTTGTACGCAATCAATAGCAACACTCAACAACTCTGACACCATTGAAATTATCACAAATGGCAAGGCTATTTACAGCCAGCCTCGCGCTGCTTTGCACACGCTTTGGTCAACTACCTCTTATGAAATTGCCAAACTTAGAGACAATCCTGAGTGCGCAAAGCAAGAGTTTGATGCCGTTAGTCAATCAACAAATGGTATCAAAACCGATTTAGGTTTTGATCACAACCAGTCCATCATCACTCCTTACATCAAAACCCATGTCAAGCCTAAAATTGCCATTCTTAGAGAGCAAGGCGTTAATGGTCAAGTGGAAATGGGTGCTGCTTTTGACAAAGCGCAGTTTGATGCAATCGACGTACACATGAGTGATATTTTATCGGGTCGAGTTTGCTTGGATGAGTTTAAAGGCTTGGTGGCTTGTGGTGGATTTTCGTACGGCGACGTACTCGGCGCTGGGCGCGGCTGGGCCAGCTCGATTCTTTACAATGCTCGCGCCAAAGATGAATTTGAAGCCTTTTTTAATCGTGAAGATAGCTTTGCTTTGGGTGTCTGTAATGGCTGCCAGATGCTTTCAAATCTAACCCAAATCATCCCTGGTTCACAAAATTGGCCAAGCTTTAATCGCAATGTATCAGAGCAATTTGAAGCACGCTTTTCCAGCGTAAACATTGGTGAATCTAACTCGATATTCTTAAAAGATATGGCCGGCTCAACCCTGCCAATTGCCATTGCTCACGGCGAAGGCCGAGCAAGTTTTGAGAATGGTTCTGCCAATAATATTGCCATGCAATACGTTGATCATCAAGGCGACCTTACCCAAACCTACCCACACAATCCCAATGGATCAGAACAAGGTGCTGCAGGCATTACCAATCAATCAGGGCGGGTCACTATTATGATGCCTCATCCTGAACGCGTGTTTAGAGCCGTGCAAAACTCACACCATCCTAAGGATTGGACTGAGCGCAGTCCGTGGATGAGAATGTTTGAAAATGCCAGGGCTTGGGTTGATTAAACTCTAACGCTTGAAAAATTTTGGAAATATTGAAAATCAACTAAATATTACCCTGATACTAGCAAGGCCCGTATCATAAAATGTTAAAAATGCCTTAAAAACATGTATTTAGCGTTATAACTGGCTGGTATTCTTCATTTTTTTAGCCTAAATCTTGTTTGGCAGTGGATTAATAAAAATTTCGGAAATTTTAACAATGAGCCATTTTTTGGGTTTTTATCGGATTAAATAGCGATTATGGATTATCAATTGGTTCGCTCAAAACGCAAAACTCTAAGTTTGCAAATTAGCAACAATGCTGAGCTGGTTGTGCGTGCGCCGAATCGATTATCTGTTAAAAAAATAGAGCAATTTATCAATGAGAAATCTACTTGGATTGATTCAAAATTACGCGCTTGTGAAGATAAACAGGTAACCAAGCCTAAATACAAACAAGGCGAGATGTTTTTATATTTAGGCGATGGTTATCCATTAAACATCGACCTTGAAAAAAATACCAGGCTGCATTTTAATGGGGTGAATTTTAATGGGGTGAATTTTGAATCAAGCCTTGCAAGCAAGGCGATTTTTTTGGATTGGTACAAGGCTAAATTTAGACAAATTGCCCTACCTAGGCTTGATTATTATGCCAAAAAATACCAACTGGATTATCAACAAGTAAGGCTTAAAGCACAAAAGACACTTTGGGGCTCGTGCAGTGGCGCAAATAATATCAACCTTAATTACCTGCTCATTCAAGCGCCAATGTGCGTTATTGATTATGTCATCGTGCATGAACTGGCGCATATTAAACACAAAAATCATTCAAAAAATTTCTGGGATTTTGTATCTCAGATGCTGCCAAACTATAAAGCCAGCAAACGCTGGCTTCAAGATAATGGTCATAAACTAAAAAACCTATAGCCTATTAGTTATAAGTCTTGCCTATAACAAACCATAACAAATATTACTTATTGTTGAATTTGGTGGTTGCCTCTTCCATAGCCGCTTGTAACGTACCCATTTCAGCCATTTCAACAATAATATCGCCGCCGCCAACTAACTCAGCATTGAAGTAAATTTGTGGAAACGTTGGCCAATCTTGAAAAGCAGGTAAATTTTGCATGACTTCTTGATCTTCAAAAAGATTAACGTAGGCAAATTGAACGCCGGTAGAAGCCAGTGTTTGCGCAGCTGTTGATGAAAAACCACACTGCGGAAACTGCGGTGTACCCTTCATATAAAGCACCACGGGTGCGCTGTTCACTTGCATCTGAATTTTTTTCATGATTTCCATAACTACTCCAATTTAATTTTTAATAACCAAACATTTTACCCTTTTATTGTTTAATTGCTTGAGAAATTGTGTACTTTTGTCCTTGTTTGATTTTTTTGTAATTACCAAAGACCGATTTAAAATTATCCTTAATAAAATTACGCAACCCATTAATAGTAACAAAAGTAATTTTTCCGCCTGGTTTGAGTGCATCATAAGCATCGTACAGAATAATACTAAGCTGTTCTCGGCCTACTTTCGCCGGCACGTTAGAAATTATCTGATCAAAATAATTGTCTTTATTCACGCTCAAAAATGCATCCGATAAATAGGCTTGCGCATTATCGATCTGATTAAGCTTGGCATTGGTATTAGACAACTCAACGGCAACAAAGTCTTTATCCACCATGTGTACTTCGCCAGCTGGACAAGACTTTGCCACGCTCAGGCCGATAGGCCCATAACCACAACCGAGATCAAGACACTTATCCTCTACAGCAATGTCCAAATGCTTCATTAACAATAAAGTGCCTTCATCAATCGCACGCGGGCTAAACACACCCCAACGGGTTTTTAAGGTTAAATCATGACCCAATAACGTGGTTTGAATACTTAAATCTTGTTTAAGTTTAGGAATGTCTTGACGTCTGAACATAAATAATTAACCTTGTTTTTTAAGTACTTTCTGCTTAGCTTTGGCCGCAATAATCTGGCTGGCATTATCACCAATATGGTCTTCACCTCGCTTTGAAGCCAACTGAATTTGCTTTTCTCTTTCACGATAACGACTCACTTGATCTTCACTTTTAGACCCATGACAACGGGGGCACGAAACGCCTTTTTCATAATGCAAGTGTTGCTTGTCTTCTTGTGTAATCGGGTAACGACAAGCGTGGCACTGATCATACTGGCCCTGTTCAAGATTGTGCTTAACCGCAACACGATCATCAAATACAAAGCACTCGCCCTCCCACAGACTGTGATCTTCATCCATTTCTTCTAAATATTTTAAGACACCACCTTGTAGATGATAAACCTCATCAAACCCTTGTGATTTTAAATAAGCGGTCGATTTCTCACAACGAATACCGCCGGTACAAAACATCGCTATTTTTTTGCCACGATATTGCTCTAAATTATTTTTAGTGTAGGTTGGAAATTCTCTAAACGTTTCAGTATTAGGATTAATAGCACCTTTAAAACTGCCAATCTCATGTTCGTAATTATTACGGGTATCAATCAGCACAACATCGGGGTCGCCAATCAAAGCGTTCCAATCTTGGGGTGCGACATAAGTACCGACAGAAGATAGCGGATCAATATATTCAACACCCAAAGTTACAATTTCTTTTTTAAGCTTTACTTTTAAGCGCTTAAATGGTGTGGTTTCACTGTGTGAAAATTTAATCTCTAAATTGTCAAACCGGCCATCCTCTTGTAAAAATTGAATAACCCCATCAATAGATACTTTTGAGCCTGAAATCGTGCCATTTAAGCCTTCTAACGCCAAAAGAATGGTACCTTTAACCTCTAACTCAACCATCAATTCTCGCAAGGGGGTGCGAAATGCTTCAAAATCGTCTAACCGCACAAATTGATACAAGGCACAAACAGTAAACATGGAAGTTTATTTAAATAAAAATTACTATTTTACTGTATCGATACAATCAATGCTAATAATACGCTTAGGTCAAGCACGTATAATAAGACGCTTTAAATACTTAATCAATACGTGCTCGATTCGATTCAATCGCCCAAAGATATTAAACAACTGGATTTAGATCAGTTGCAATCTTTAGTGGATGAAATACGTGTATTTTTAATTGATACCATTCAAAAAACTGGTGGCCACCTAGCGCCCAATCTTGGCACAATTGAATTAACGGTGGCCATGCATTATGTCTTTAATACGCCTAAGGATAGCTTTGTATTTGATGTGGGTCATCAGGCTTATACACACAAGATTCTCACGGGTCGTTTGGATAAAATGCACACGCTCAGGAAAAAATCGGGTTTGAGTGGCTTTACCAAACAATCTGAAAGCGAGCATGATGCTTTTGGCGCTGGCCATTCTTCAACCTCGATTAGCGCTGCGCTTGGCATTGCAATCGCCAATAAGTTTAAACAAAATCAAAAAAAATCAATTGCCATTATTGGTGATGGCGCCTTGACTGGCGGCATGTCGTTTGAAGCGCTCAATCATGCGGGTGATACTGATGCAGACTTGCTTATTATTCTCAATGACAACGACATGAGTATTTCCAAAAATGTCGGCGCCATGAGTAAATACTTGACCAAGCTTATCTCTGGCAAGATGTATTCGACCATGAAATCAAAATCATTGGGATTTTTAGAAAAAATGCCCATGATTCGTGAATTTGCCAAACGCTCAGAAGAGCATCTTAAAGGCATGGTATTGCCGAGCACTTTATTCGAAGAATTAGGTGTCATTTACTTTGGCCCTATTGACGGCCATGACTTACCCACGCTGGTTAAAACCTTGCAAAATCTAAAGAAACTTAAAATGCCAAGGCTGTTACACATTATTACCAAAAAAGGTTATGGCTTAAAGACTGCAGAGAATGATCCGTGTAAGTTTCATGGTGTGGCACCCGCCTCAACTAGCAGCTCGACTCTGCCAAGCTATAGTGAAGTTTTTGGCCAATGGCTGCTTGATACAGCCGCTAACGACCAACAGCTGATGGCCATCACCCCGGCCATGTGTACCGGCTCTGGCATGAGCGAATTTGAGAAAAAATTCCCCGATCAATATTTTGATGTTGGCATTGCCGAGCAACACGCCATCACCTTTGCCGGCGGCCTGGCTACTCAAGGGTTAAAGCCTGTTGTGGCGATTTACTCTACCTTTTTACAGCGTGGCTACGACCAACTGATTCATGATATTGCACTGCAGAATTTAAACCTAGTCTTTGCCATTGACCGCGCAGGTTTGGTTGGTGCTGATGGTGCTACTCATGCCGGATGCTTTGATTTAAGTTTTTTAAGGTGTATTCCTAACTTGGTGATTATGGCACCCAGCAATGCAAGTGACTTGTATCAAATGCTAAACACGGCTTATCATACTGATGGTCCAATTTGTGTTCGCTACCCAAGAGGCGCTTCTGTTATTGAGGATTACAGCAGCCATAACACGGTAGAAATTGGTCAAGCCAATGTTGTTAGAACGGGTAGCAATATTGCAATTTTGGCTTTTGGTACAACACTTGATCAAGCGCTCATTGCGGGTGATATACTTGACGCAACCGTTGTCGATATGCGCTTTGTTAAGCCGCTTGATGAGGCGTTAATTATTGAACTTTCAAATACTCATCAACAACTTATCTCGATTGAAGACAATGCGATTACTGGCGGTGCTGGTAGTGCTGTTAGTGAATTATTACATGCTAACCATATCAGCATATCTCTGACTTTGATCGGCTTGCCAGACAGTTTTACAGAACAAGGTTCACAAGAAGAGTTGTATGAATTATACGGTTTGGATGCGCAGGGCATTATTCGCAGCGCACAATCATGAGGAAAACACTAAAACGCTATAGCCCCAGCGCTAACACCATCAAAAATCATAAATATCTGGGTTGGCTTAGCGAGCACTTGCACGACCCCAGTTTGTGGAATTTTAACCGAAAATCTATTTCTAAAGCCTTTGCGGTAGGCTTGTTTTGTGCCTTTGTGCCTGTGCCTTTTCAAATGTTACTGGCGGCTCCTGCTGCAGTTGTTTTTTCAGCTAATTTGCCGTTATCAGCCGCCCTGGTGTGGATTACTAACCCCATCACTATACCACCCATTTACTACGGATGCTATAAATTAGGCGCTTGGATACTGGACGTAGAGGTCGAGCAAGATTTTGTTATGTCATTGGATTATGTTTGGGAAGTGTTTGCTGTGATTTGGCAGCCCTTCTTGCTCGGCTGCTTAGTTGTATCTGTCGTCAGTGCTTTCGTTGGTTACTGGGCAATCCAACTAATTTATCGCTTTAAAGCTTACAAAAGAGTTAAGAATTTTTAGAGGTGTTTTTAAGTTGCGAGCGTATTTGCGCTTCTAACTCATCAACCAAACGGGCATTTTCAACTTTAGAATGCGTTTTGCCATTAATATAAAGTAAATTAGGGCTGCCACCGGTTAAGCCTACAGAAACTTCCTTAGCCTCGCCCGGACCATTCACCACGCAACCAATCACTGCTACATCAATCGGATCAACAATATCCTCAAGGCGTGATTCCAGCTCGTTAACCACCGAAATCACATCAAACTTCTGACGCGAGCAAGAGGGGCAAGCAATCAAATTAACGCCTTTTTTACGCAAATGCAAAGACTTTAAAATATCAAAACCCACTTTAACTTCATCTACTGGATCAGAGGCTAATGACACGCGAATGGTGTCGCCAATGCCTTCTGCTAGTAACAAGCCCAAACCAATAGAAGAC
The DNA here is from genome assembly GCA_015658965.1 of Gammaproteobacteria bacterium. Classification (GTDB taxonomy): domain Bacteria; phylum Pseudomonadota; class Gammaproteobacteria; order PS1; family Pseudothioglobaceae; genus Thioglobus_C. Next base: position 160 of record DQNX01000030.1, on the reverse strand, counting down.
TTCACCGTACCTGCTCTAAATGAACCCGCTTCTGTAATACCTAAATGCAGCGGATTATCAATTTGTGAAGCCAGTTGCTTGTAGGCAAATACGGTCATGAATATTTCAGAGGCTTTAAGCGATATTTTGAAATTATCAAAATTAAGCCTGTCTAGAATAT
>DQNX01000003.1 GCA_015658965.1 Gammaproteobacteria bacterium | reverse complement strand
GCACTCAATTCACTTGGTCTTTCGTTAGGATTATCCCCCTGTTGGTGATTGTGCCTGTGTTGTCCTTTTATCTATTTTCATTTCAAACGATTCAAGACAATATTAAACGCTCTGAACACACCTATAATAATTTTAATAAAGTTTTTTTGAAACAAGTCGATGCTTTGTACCAAGGCGTACAAGTGGTCAGAAATGATCGATACATGGACCATACTCGGAACTTATTACAACAAATTAACAACTACTCAAATTACATAAAAGAGTCTAAAGACTATCGCAACATCATGCAGACCTTTGTTCAAGGCTTGGTGGATGATCAGTACGCTTGTTTTATTGAGTTAGTTAATGAAGCAGATGAACTGATTGCAAAAAGTAAGGATAACCAGATTTGTGTTGTTGAGGATAATCAGCCATTAGCAGACATACAGCCTTTTGTGATGTTTGAGGATGAGCAATTAAAAATAATTACAGTTCAAATGTCAACCAGGCAACTAACCAAAAGGCCTGATAAAAAATTTATACGTATTACCGCTGTTTATGCAACTGACCCTAACTTATTAAGCTTTTTAGGGCAGGTGAAAGGTTTTTATCATTACGCCAATGCAATTAAATTTGATGTAAATACCTCGCTCACCCAAAAGAATTTTTTATTGGATTTCTCTTCAACGGTTTTATTGACCGTATTGAGTGTTTTGTTAATTGTTTTTAAGATGATTGATCAGCTTATGCGTCCAATGCATAATTTATCAATTGCCTCAAAAGAAATTACCAAAGGGAATTATGATGTCTTGGTGCAGAACCAAGAGGAAAGCAAGGATATGCGTGAGTTAATTGGCCAATTTAACGAAATGGCCAAGCAGATTAAATCATCAAGACAAGGTTTGGATACGCACAACCTGTACTTGGAAACTATTTTGAAATATTCTTTCGGCGTGATTGGCTTGGATGAAGACAGCAATATTCAACTGATTAACCCGATGATTGGCAAGATATTGGCGATTGACAATGAACAACAATTTATTGGCAGTTTGTGTCAGAAAATATCAGAAAAAAACACCCATCTTGAGGCTTTGTTCTCAATGGTGAAAGATCGATTTGAACAAAATTTAGGCGAATGGAGTGAAGAGTTCGAGCTGACACTGTCTAATCGACACGTTTTGTTGTCTTGCCAAGGGGCGGCGCTCGATTCCAATGATAAAGCGCTGGGTTATGTGATTATTATTAAAGACGTCTCTAGGCTTCATAGGGCACAGAAAAAAGCCGCTTGGGGTGAGGTGGCCGTGCGTATTGCACATGAGATTAAAAACCCACTTACACCAATTTTATTGTCTGCTCAGCGTCTGAGAAATAAATTTTTAGAAAAGCTTAAAGACAAAGATTTGGAAATTATGGATAAAACCACTACCGTGATTATTGATCAAGTGATCTCTATGGATAAGATGGTGAGTGCGTTTGCAGATTATGCCAACACCCCACACATTGAGCGCAAGCTTGCCGATCTTAACGCAATAATCAATCAGTCGATTGAATTGTACGATGCGCAAAGCAATATCAGCATCGAATTTAACCCTTCAGGCGATCTGCCGGAATTGCTTTTGGATGCCAACAGCATTTCTAGAATGTTGATTAATCTGATTAAGAATTCGGTTGAGTCGGTTGAAGAGGGTCGTGATTTGACGGTGAATGTTGCCACCCAATATCTGAGTGGCGAGGGTATAGTGCGTTTAAGCATTATAGACAATGGCGATGGTTTTGATGAGGCAGTGATTGAACACGTATTTGAGCCATACGTGACCACTAAGGTTAAAGGCAGCGGACTGGGCATGGCCATTGTACAAAATATTATTGAACAACACGATGGACGAATTTTTGCTGGCAATGTGGTGCCTCACGGCGCCATTATTACCATTGAATTTGAACACAAAAAGGAGCACGTATGAATATTGGTAATATCCTTATTATTGACGATGAAGGTATCAATGCTGAAACAATAAAAGACACCTTGGAAGATGTGAATTACAATGTGGTTGTCGCACAGGATGCCGCACAAGCTAAAACCCTGATTAAAGACCATACTTTTGATTTGGTGATGATGGATGTTTGGATGCCTGGCCAAGACGGCATGTCTTTGTTGGAAGAATGGATGAACGCAGGTTTTTCAACGCCAGTGGTCATGATGTCTGGCCACGCTGAACACAAAGATGTGGTCAGGGCCATTCGCATGGGTGCTGTTGATTTTTTGAAAAAACCTTTGCACGACATTCTCTCATTGGTACGAAAAATTTTATCTGAGCAAGTTGTTTATCAAGAGCAACAAATCAGTGGCATTGATTTTGATTTACCTTTAAAGGCGTCCAGAAATATTTTTGAATCGCAATATTTCAAACATCATTTAGAAAAAAATAACAACAATATTGCCAAAGTTGCCGAGTTGGCTGGTTTAGAGCGGACTACGCTGTATCGTAAATTAAAAGACTTAGGAATTGATAAAAAATGAAGATCTTAATCTTGGGTGCGGGTCAAGTGGGTTCGTCGTTGGCTAAATATTTATGCTCTGACAATGAAAATGACATCACTGTTATTGATAAAGATGAGGCTAATTTATCCTCATTACAGCGCCATCTAGACATTAAAACCGTTTGTGGTCATGCCTCGTATCCGAATATTTTAGAAAAGGCGGATATCAGGAATATGGATATGGTAATTGCAGTCACAAAGTCTGACGAAGACAATATGCTGGCTTGTCAAATGGCGCATACACTTTATCAGGTTGACAAAAAAATCGCTCGCGTACGCACCGCAGAATACCGACACCGCAAGGAGTTGTTCTCTGATGATGCCATTCCCATTGATTTCGTCATCACCCCTGAAGGCTTAGTGACTAATTACATTAAGCGCGTGGTGGAAGAGCCCGGTGCAGAGCAAGTCTTTGAATTCGAAAATGGCCTGGTACAACTGGTTGAAACTCGAGCCTATGCAGGCACACCGATTGTTGGCCACCCCATTAAAGAATTACATGAGCACCTGCCAAAAATACGCATGCGTATTGTTAGCCTATATCGCAATGGTAGGGCAATCCCAGCGTATGGCGATACCGTGATTAAAGACGGTGATCGAGTGTATTTTGTGACTAAAAAATCCAGCGTTTCAAAGGTTTTAAAAGAATTTAGACGACTCGATAAAACCTATAAAAACATCATTATTGCCGGTGGCGGGCATGTTGGCCTGAGTTTAGCCAAGCATTTAGAAAAAAGTCATCGGGTTCGTATTATTGAAATGAACAAGGATAGGGTGGCGCAGATTGCTGATCAGCTTGAAGACGCTTTGGTGTTACACGGCAATGCTTCTGACGAAGAGTTGTTGTTAGAAGAGGGCATTGAAAGTGCTGATTTATTCTTGGCGTTAACAGATTCCGATGAAATCAATGTGATTGTGTCTATTTTAGCCAAACGTCTAGGCGCATATAAAACCGTTGCCTTAGTTAAGCGTAATGTTTATGAAGATCTGGCCGAGCAAAGTGAGGATGTGGACATGGTGATTTCACCCGATCAAATCACCACCAGCGGTATTTTGGCGCACATTCGTAAAGGCGATACAATGTTGGTGCATTCCTTGCGCCAAGGCAAAGCTGAGGCAATTGAGGTGATTGTTCATGGTGATCAAGCGCATTCTAATGTTGTCGGTAAAACCATTGAAGCACTCAATCTGCCGGAGGGCGTAGTTGTGGGCTCAGTGGTTAGGAATAACGACGTTATTATGGGTTCGAGAAAATTGGCCATTAAAGAAGGTGATCACGTGCTGATCGTGCTTAGCGATATGAGCAAAATTCACGAGGTTGAAGCCTTGTTCCAAGGGCGTTTTGATGAGTAACCATGCAATTTAGTATCGTCTTCAAAACCATTGGCTTGTTGTTGATGGTATTTAGCTTAACGCAGTTACCACCCATATTGGTGGATTTCATTTATCAGCAAAATGAGATGACGTCTTTTGTTGCTGCTTTTTCAGTCACACTGCTGAGTGGTTTGATTTTATGGCTACCGTTTAGAAACACCAAAAAAGAATTTAGAATCCGCGAAGGTGTTTTGGTGGTGGTGAGTTTTTGGTTTATTTTGTCACTGTTTGCGACCATTCCTTTCTTATTGTCTGAATCGCTTAGAATGTCATTTAGTGACGCGTTTTTTGAATCAATGTCAGGGCTTACTACTACAGGTGCAACCGTTTTATCGGGCTTGGATGATCTACCTAAGGCGATTTTGTATTATCGCCAGCAACTCCAATGGCTCGGTGGCATGGGTATTATTGTGTTGGCCGTGGCAATATTGCCGATGCTTGGTGTGGGCGGTATGGAACTTTATAATGCAGAATCTAGCGGTATTTCCAAAGAAAGACTGACCCCAAAACTCACTCAAACGGCCAAAGCTTTATGGAAGATATATTTGAGCTTTACCGTGGTTTGCGCACTGGCTTATTATCTGGCAGGCATGGATGTCTTTGATGCCATTGGACATAGTTTTTCCACGGTGGCGATTGGCGGGTTTTCTACTCACGACGCCTCGATTGGCTTCTTTAATTCAAGTGCGATTGAAAGCGTCGCGATTGTCTTTATGCTGTTAGCCGGTATTAATTTTTCTCTACACTTCTTTGTTTGGCAAAAGAAAAACATCTTTACCTACGCACAAGATTCAGAGTTTAAAGCCTATCTGTTTATTTTATTTACTACGGCAGTTATTGTGGGTGTTTATTTATTTGAAATTGGTTATTATCCGAGCATAAGCGAATCCGCTCGACAAGCCATTTTTCAAACCGTTTCGATTGCCACCACCACAGGTTTTGCCTCTACAGATTATTCACAATGGCCCTTTATCTTGCCTATTTTATTAATTTTCGCCAGTTTTATTGGCGCTTGCGCAGGTTCAACGGGCGGCGGTATTAAAGTGGTGAGAGTGTTGTTAATGTTTAAACTCGCGATGAAAGAAATCAAAAAATTCATTCATCCGAATGCATACATTGGCATCAAGCTCAACCATCGTAGTGTGGCCGAGAGTACCTTGGTTTCAGTTTGGGGTTTCTTTTCACTCTACGTGATTGCTTTTATTATTATTCTCATTGCACTGATGTTCACGGGCCTTGATCAAGTCAGTGCCTTTTCAGCCACCGCTGCCAGCATCAACAACCTTGGCCCAGGCTTAGGCGAAGTCGCGGCTAATTATGGTGGTGTGAGTGACAGTGCCAAATGGATTTTGAGTTTTTCAATGCTGTTAGGTCGCTTAGAAATCTTAACCCTGATGGCGTTATTGCACAGAGCCTTTTGGCGTTTTTAGTCGAAAAACGCGACATTTACAAAATATCCCAAATTTTTCGTATTGCCTTGGAAGACCTTGTTATTAAGCTAAAAACCGCTTAAATAGGCTATTTCAAGCCTTTAAACCGCTGTTTTAGAGTGGATTGATTGCTTATTGGGTGTTTTTATTGGTCATTTCGATTATTTCCGAAATTTTTTAGTTAAATCCTTTCTTCAAAATCAAAGATTTCCTCGCTTAGGCTTTGATACTTTTTCTACTGCGCGAAGCCTGCCCTTGGGGTGCATCAGAAAAAGTATCAAGCACTCAAACTAAAAACGGAGTTTTATGAAAAGTGTTTAATTATTCAATCACAATGTTATAACCCGGCAACGCGGCTAGCAGCTGTTTGCCGTAGAATTTAGTGGTGAGGCGATTGTCAAAAATGGTGATTTTCCCCGTGTCGGTTTCGGTGCGGATTAAGCGCCCGCAAGCTTGGATGAGTCTGAGTGAGGCGTCGGGCAGGGAGATTTCCATGAAAGGATTGCGATTTTGAGATTGCAAATAATCTTGCGTGGTTTTTTCAATGGGAGAGTTTGGCACGCTAAAGCGTAATTTTACAATCACCACATGAGTGAGGTTATCGCCTTTGAGATCCACGCCTTCGGCAAAGCTATCAAGCCCAAAGATCACACTGCCTTTGCCTTGTTTTCGCAGCCGGATGTGTTTTTCTAGGATGCGTTTTTTGGAAAACTCGCCTTGAACAAGCAAGTCACAACCGAGTTTTTGCTCGACTAAATCAGCCACCATTTGCATTTGTTTGTTAGAGGCGAATAATACCAATGAGCCTTCATCGCAATTAATGCGCTGTAAAAGTTGTGTGGCTACCTCTTGCGTGTGTTCATATACCTGAGTTGGGCTGTTTTTAAAGTTTGCGACAATAAAATCAACCGCATCAAAGTTAAAGGGTGAAGGTAGGCGCAGATATTGGTTTTCCGATTTTACTAGGCCTAATTGCTGATTAAGTCGATTGAAACTACCGAGCGAGGACAAGGTGGCTGAAGTGAGTACAGCGCCAGCTACTTTTGACCAAATAAGTTGATTCAGATTGTGAGAGATATCAATTTGTGCACTGTTTAACAGATAGTTATTTTTTTTATTGGGCAGCGTGGTTTTTTCAATCCAACGGGAATGAGGCGCTTGAGCAGGTTCATCTGTTTGTAAAAAAGAAGAAAGCAGTAATAAAATAGAAGACAGGTGTTGTTCGCACTCTCCCAAGGCATTGTTAATAGGGTCGACGGTGATTTTTTCCACTATTTTAATTTTTAGATAATCCGACCAAGACACTTTTAAATTGTCAAATTGAGTATGAACAGTGCCCACTATAGTTAACAGGTTTTGACAAACAGATTGGATTGGTGCATCCACCACACCTTGTTCAAACAGATGAATCTCTTCGTCAAAATCAAGCTGTTTAAAGAGTTCGGTTAAATTTGCTAAGTAATCATCAATTGATTTAATGGGGATATCAAGCGTATCTTGCTGGGTTATCTTGCAAACTTGATCACTAACACTTTGGGTTTGTCTGACACTGGTTTTAATAAATTCAGTGCCACTACTGAGTGAAAAATGCGACAAAGCCTTGCGATTAAGGTGGTGCGCTTCATCGAAAATATAAATGGATTCATCGACATCGGGCAATATCGTGTTACCGGTACTTAAGTCTGCCAAAATCAGATCATGATTAGCCACAATCACATCGGCCTTGGTGATTTTCTTGCGGGCTTTAAAAAAGGCGCAATCATTATAAAATTCACAATTTTTGGCGGTACAGGTAAAACGATTACAAGCAATTTTTTGCCACAAAGCCCCATCTGGTGTTTGCTCTAAGTCGTCTATTTCGCCATTCCACTTTTTATCAGAATAGTCTTCAAGCATTTCACCAAGCTGGTCAAGTTGGTATTTTCCAGGCGGAGCATCCCATAGTGCGGCATTATCAAATAAGGCATTTTCATGGGTGTTGTCTTCAACCAAATTGATTAAATTGCGCACACAAAGATAACGCGAGCGTCCTTTGACCAGTGCGTATTCAAAATCAACAGTGCAATATTTTTGCACTTCAGGTATGTCTTTGTTGAGCAGTTGCTCTTGTAGTGCGACATTCGCACTAGAGACAATTAATTTCTTTTTATTGGCTTTGGCAATGGGGATGGCACTGAGTAAATAAGCCATGGTTTTGCCAGTGCCCGTCGGCGCTTCGATGCATAAAATTGGATTGCTATCAGCGTACTCGCCTGATAAAGTTTTGGAGATTTCTGCAATCATTTTGTT
>DQNX01000034.1 GCA_015658965.1 Gammaproteobacteria bacterium | reverse complement strand
CAAGACACACCTAGCATTAGTGATTTTTCCTTTGCCTTTGTTCGTGCAGCACAAGCACCAACAATGCAGCTTGATGTGCGCTCAAAAAATACTCATTTAAAAACACTAACACTAAATTTAGCGCAAGATTTTCTAGCCAATCCAGAGCAAGGGGTTGAGCAGTATTTAGGCTTTGAATTTGCCTTGCCAACACTCAAACCCATTATCGACCAAGTAATAGAAGGCAGCCCTGCAAGTATGGCTGGTATCCAGCCAGGCGACCAAATACTCAGCGTCAACAATAAAACACTTAACACTTGGCGTGATTTTGTCGTGGTTATCAAACAAAATTCTGTGCAAGCAATGCAGTTACGACTTTTGCGAAACGATCAAATAGTTGCGCTTTCGCTAACCCCAAAAAATAAAAATGGCGTGGCTAAAATAGGGGTTGGGGTGATGGCGCCAGAAGGTTATTTGGATGAGTGGCGCGTATTGGTTAAACAGTCGCCACTTGATGCGTTTTTTTCAGCCAATGTCAAGACCTATCAACTCACCCTGCTCAACTTAACAATGATTCAAAAGATGCTTTTAGGTGAGACCTCGGTAAAACAAATTAGCGGGCCCATCAGTATTGCAGATTATGCCGGCAAAACTGCAAGTGTTGGGTTGGTTTCTTTTTTATCATTTTTGGCTTTAATTAGTATTGGATTGGGCTTGCTTAATTTGCTCCCAATCCCACTACTCGATGGTGGGCATTTATTCTTTTATTTAATTGAAATTTTAAAAGGCTCGCCCGTGAGTCAAACCGTGCAACAAAATGCATTAAAATTTGGCTTGTTTGTTATCCTTTCACTTACCTTCATAGCTATGTATAATGACTTTTCACGATTATTATCATAAGTTTAAAAAAATGAACAAGACGCTTATTAAAATTTCTTTAATTCTCGGCCTTTCAATGGCTACTATTGCGCAAGCTGCCCCCATAAAAAGCATTGACATACTCGGTCTTAACGCCATTTCTAGGGGTACGGTTTTAAGTTATTTACCTGTTGAAGTCGGTGATGATTACAATAAAAAAACCTCAGCACAAATTATTCGCGCACTTTATAAAACACATTTTTTCAAAGACATTGAAGTCTCAGAATCTAACCAAGTGCTAAAAATTAATCTTCAAGAAAATCCACATATTAAGTATGTTGAGCTGTTAAATTACTCTGACGAAGTGATTGAAGAAGAGTCAATTAATCAAGTACTAAAAAGTATGGATTTGTCTCAAGGTAAGATTTTTAACAAAAGACAACTGGACAAGTTTATCGCCCAATTAGAAGCCACTTACACCTCTAAAGGCTACTACGGTATTAAAATCACCAAAACCACTGAAATTGACGCCCAAAACCGAGTCGGCATTGAGTTGGATATTAACGAAGGTGAAGTGGCTCGCATTAGCAGCATGAAAATCAGTGGTGCCAAAGTGCACGACGAAGATGATTTATTAGATCTATTTGAAATTGGTGAAGCTGATTTCTTTATTCTAAATTACTTTACTGAAAAAGATCACTACTCTAAAGTAACACTGGATGCTGGCGTTGAGGCATTGAAGTCATTGTATGTTAACTCAGGTTATCTTGATTTTAAGATTACCCAAGTTAAAACAGCGTTGTCTAATGACAAGCAAAACATCGGTATCGACATTCAGATTAACGAAGGCGCGGAATATAAAATAGGTGGTATTAAGTTTAGCGGTGATTTACTCAATCAATCAATTGACAATCTTAACAGCTTATTAACAATTTCTAAAGGTGATATATTCAAACGTAAAAAAGTAGTTGCAAGTATTCAAGCCATCACCGACTTGTTTGCAGATCAAGGTTACGCTTTTGCTAAGATTGACACAATCACTACAGAAAACACTAAAACACATGTTATCGACTTAGACATTAATGTTTCTTTAAATAAAAAAGTTTATATAAATCGCATCACCATTGTCGGCAATACACGTACACAAGACGGCGTTATTCGTCGTGAAATAGGCATTGCTGAGGGTGGCTTGTATTCAAACACTGAGCTGGACGAATCCATTAATAAAATCAAACGCTTGGGTTTTTTCTCTGATGTACAGATGGAAGTCTCAAAACTCAAAGACTTTAAAGACAAAATTAACCTGCACTTTAGTGTCGAAGAAACTAAAACCGGTACTTTTTCAATCGGCTTATCACACTCTAACAGTTCTGGTGCGACCTTTAATATGGGCATTAAAGAAAATAATTTCTTAGGTACAGGCAACACGCTTAATGCTGCTCTATCTAATTCTGAAGCGGTACAAGAGATGAACTTCTACTTCTCCGACCCTTACTTCACCGAAGACAAGCACTCAATCAGCTATGGTGTATTTACCAAATCAATCGATGGTGCAAACCTTGATGTATCTTCTTATAAGATTGACGAAGCTGGTTTTAGCCTGGGTTATGGCATTCCACTGACTGAAGAAACCCGTATTAGCGCCGATATCAGGATCTCAAGTCGTGATATTACTTGTGGTACCACTTTTGCAGGTGCTGACTATGAGCAGGCGCAATGTGCCAGTGGCGATAAAACCGAAGTCAAAACCAATGTTCACTGGTTTAACAACTCGCTGAACAACTTTAACTACCCAACCGAAGGCCAGAAAAATAGCTTAAGCCTAGACTTAGCCCTACCCATCGCAGATTTTCGTTACTACAAACTCGATGCCTCACACATGAGTTACTACCCATTGGTCAATGATATTATTTGGAAGATTAATGGCAGCTTAGGTTTGGCGCAAGGCTATGGCGGCATAGAACTGCCATTCTTTAAACGCTACTACAGTGGTGGCTCATCTTCTGTCAGAGGCTTTGATTTTAACTCATTGGGTGCAACTTATTCCGATGGAAAGGCCAAAGGTGGTGAATTATCATTACTCGTAGGCACCTCTGTTATTTCACCGATGAAATTTATTAACGACAGTAAAAACATGCGCATGAGTGCTTTCATTGATGCCGGTTCAGTAGAAGAGAAAGCGTCTAACCTAAGCCTTGATCAAATACGTATGTCGGCGGGTGTGGCGTTCGCCTGGTTAACACCTGTTGGCCCATTGGGTATTTATGCGGCCACGCCGTTGATTAAAAAATCAACTGATAAAACCAAAACCATTGAATTTACATTAGGTACAAGCTTTTAATACATAGATGATGAAAATCGTTGCTTTTGCATTGCTCATGTTTGGCGTCACTTTGCATGCCGAGTCTTTAAAAATTGGTTACATTAACATTGACCACGTGGTCAGCAGTTCGCCGCAATTTATTCAGGCCAATCAAACGGTTATTAAAGAGTTTCAGCCACAAGAACGGCTGCTGTTAAAACTCGGTAAACAAATACAATTATTAGCAGATACTTTTAATAAAAACAGCAAAACACTGACACCGTCTGAACAAAAAATTGAAATTCAAAAAATAACCTTTTTAGAGCGCCAACTGAAACAACAAGCGCGCACTTTAAAAAAACAATTAAAGCTTAAAAATGAACTGGAATTAGGCAACATCCAAGCTTTGATTAACAAAGCAATCAAAGTGGTTGCTGAGGAGCAGAATTTTGATTTAATCCTCTATCAAGAAGTGGCCTTTGCCAGTAAAAGAGTCAATATTACTTCGGCTATCAGTCAAAAACTTAGGCAAATATTTGAATGATGTATACGCTTGGGGAAATTGCCAAACTTATCAATGCGACGGTTATTGGCGATAGTAGCATTAAAATTAATAGTATCGCTTCTGCTGTCTCGGCAACAAACACTCAACTGACTTATGTGGTCAGTCAGAAGTATCAATCAGACCTTATTAACACACGAGCAGGCGGGGTTATTGTTAACCGTGACTTATTAAAAGACTGCCCTACTAACGCCTTAGTGGTTGATGATGTTTACTTAGCTTTTGCTAAAATTACGCATTATTTTAAACAACAAGTACTGCCTAGCAATGGCATTCATTCTAGCGCTCAAACCAATCAAGCAAGCATTGGGCAGAACTGCACAATCGGTAAAAATGTGGTGATTGGTCATAACACCACCATCGCCTCAAACGTTGTTATTGAAGACAACGTTACGCTGGGTGATCATGCTTATTTACATCCTAACGTCACTATTTTACAAGGCTGCTCAATAGGTGATAATGTGGTGATTTCTCCAGGCGTTGTGATTGGCTCAGAAGGTTTTGGCAATGCCAGAGACGATCAAGCACATTGGCATACGATTGCGCATTTAGGCAATGTGGTTATTGGTAATAACGTAACCATTGGTGCTAATACTACGATTGACAGAGGCACCTTAGAAGACACGCAAATACACGACGGCGTACGCCTTGACAACTTAATACACATTGCACACAATGTAATTATTGGTCAAGACACTGCTATTGCTGCCAATACAGGCATTGCTGGCAGTACAACGCTAGGCAAGCGCTGTATGATTGGCGGTATGGTTGGTATTGTCGGTCACCTTAATATTTGCGATGATGTTGTTGTTAATGCTAAAAGTACCATTGATAAAGACATTAAAACCCCTGGTATATACACAGGTATCATGCCACTAATGCCACACAAACAATGGCAGAATGTCGGCTTATGGTTGGTAAAACTTGATAAAATTGTCAAACACTTAAACATTAAATTAAAAAATTTAAAGGATTAATCAGCATGGTTATGAACATTCAAGACGTTAAAAATTATTTACCGCATCGCTATCCATTTTTATTAATCGATCGTGTGCTTGAATTAGAGATTGGGAAATCTCTGGTAGCCATTAAAAACGTTACTTATAACGAACCTCAATTTACCGGGCATTTCCCTGACCAGCCAATTATGCCCGGGGTGATGATTGTTGAGGCTTTGGCGCAGGCAACGGGTATATTGGCTTTTAAATCAGAAGTCGGCAAGCCAATTGATGGTCAAATTTACATGTTGGTAGGCATTGACAAAGTGCGCTTTAAGCGCATGGTTGAGCCTGGTGACCAACTACGCTTAGAGGTCGAAGTCATGACGGTTAAACGCGGCATATGGAAGTTTAAATGCCAAGCAATCGTCGACGGCAAAGTGGTGACAAAAGCCGAGCTGATGTGTACCCAAAAAGCAGCCGACTAACACCAGCCCATAAAAATTTTTGAGGAGAATATCATGGCTATAGATCCAAGTGCAATTATAGATCCTAGTGCAAAAATTCATAAAAATGCAGAAATTTGCGCCTACGCTGTTATTGGTGCAAACGTTGAAATTGATTCTGGCACGATTATTGAATCTCACGCCGTAATACAAGGGCCAACTAAAATTGGCAAAAACAACCACATTTATTCATTCGCCGCAATCGGTGGTGATCCGCAAGACATTACTTATGAAGAAGGCCAGGAATCTAATTTGGTGATTGGTGATGACAATCTAATTCGTGAATTTTGCACCATTAACCGCGGCACCGAAAAAGAAAAATCAATCACTCGAGTTGGCTCTAACAACATGCTAATGGCTTATGTGCATATTGCTCACGATTGTGAAGTGGGCAATCACACCATTATGTCTAACAATGCCTCGCTAGCAGGCCATGTTCGCGTTCATGATTGGGCAATTTTGGGGGGGTTCACACTGGTCAAGCAGTTTTGCATGATTGGCATGCATACTTACATTGGCATGGGTTGCCAGGTAAATAAAGACATTCCGGCTTATATGGTGGCCTCAGGTGCACAAACACGGGTCAGAAGCATCAACGCAGAAGGTATGAAGCGTCGTGGCTTCTCATCAAGTGCAGTGGCTTCAATCAAACGTGCCTTTAAAGTGGTGTATCGTGAATCTCAAGGTCGGTTACTCGATCATGCGCTGAGTGAGTTGGAGTCGTCTGAGGCTGATAGCCCCGAAGTAATGCAATTTGTTAAATGTATTCGCAGATCAAAAGTGGGCATCATGCGTGGCCCGACTGAGGAATAAAATCGATTTGATGTTTTATGGATAAATCCTTTTTAAAGTCAAGTGGTATTATTGCCAGTATGACTTTTATTTCGCGTATTTTAGGCTTAGTACGCGATCACTTTATTGCCAAGTATTTTGGCGCAGACGGTTTAACCGACGCCTTTCTAGTGGCCTTTCGTATTCCTAATTTTCTCAGACGCTTATTTGGCGAAGGGGCTTTTTCTCAGGCCTTTATACCTATTTTAGCAGAAACAAAAGCAAACGAAACCGAGGCAGAAGTACAAAATGTGATTAATCACATCGGCACTAAATTTTTAAAAGTGCTGGTGATCATTACGGTGATCGCAGTGATTGCTGCACCTGTTATTATCTTCATGTTCGCTTGGGGCTTTTATTTTAGCGACGATCCAACCAAATTCAACCTAGCCTCCGACATGCTCAGAATTACCTTTCCATACTTGTTGCTAATTTCTCTTGTGGCTTTTTCTGGCAGTATTCTTAATACTTACGATAAGTTTGCCGTGCCGGCATTCACTCCGGTTTTGCTCAATATGAGTATGATTTTATCCAGCATTTATCTGTCTCAATATTTGGATGAGCCGATTATGGCACTGGCCTGGGGTGTGCTAATTGGCGGTATTTTACAGCTGCTATTTCAAATCCCTTTTTTACTTAAAATTCGTAAATTACCTCATTTGGTTAAAGGCGATCATCCGGTCACAAAAACCCTTAAAAAGCGTATGTTGCCCGCCCTATTTGGGGTTTCCGTCT
>DQNX01000165.1 GCA_015658965.1 Gammaproteobacteria bacterium | reverse complement strand
TCGTCGCATGATTTTGCCTGAACGAGTTTTTGGCAATCCCGGTGCAAATTGAATTTTATCCACGGTTGCAATTGGTCCAATTTCGCTGCGAACCAATTTCACCAATTGTGTTTTTAGCTCATCCGTTGGCTCTATGCCGTTCATAATTGAAACATAGGCATAAATCCCCTGGCCTGTAATCTCATGCGGATAACCAACCACCGCCGCCTCTGACACACTTTCGTGCAACACCAAAGCAGATTCAATTTCAGCCGTACCCAGCCTGTGCCCTGAAATATTCAGCACGTCATCTACCCTGCCCGTAATCCAGTAATAGCCATCTTTGTCACGCTTAACCCCATCACCGGAAAAATACTTGCCCGGGAAAGTTGAAAAATACACTTCCATAAAGCGCTCATGATTGTTATAAAGTGTGCGCATTTGCCCCGGCCAAGATCTGGCTAAGACCAAAATACCTTCGGCTTCACCCTCTAAAACCTCACCCTGATCACTTACCACTTGTGGCTCAATGCCAAAAAATGGCTTTGAAGCTGAACCGGGTTTTAGCGCTGTTGCGTACGGCAAAGGCGTAATCATGTGACCGCCCGTTTCAGTTTGCCACCAAGTATCCACAACCGGACATTTTGCCTGACCAATGGTATGATAATACCATTCCCACGCTTCCGGATTGATCGGCTCACCTACTGTACCCAAAATGCGCAAACTGGAGCGATCTGTGGTGTTAACAAATTCATCGCCTGCACCCATCAGTGCGCGAATTGCCGTTGGTGCGGTATAAAAAATATTAACTTGATGCTTGTCAATCACTTGCCAAAAACGCGAGGCATCTGGATAAGTGGGAACACCTTCAAACATCAGCGTGGTTGCACCATTGGCAAGCGGCCCATAAACAATATAAGAATGACCCGTTACCCAGCCAACATCGGCCGTACACCAATACACATCGTTTTCTTGATAATCAAACGTGTACTTATGCGTCATTGCCGCGTACAGCAAATAGCCGCCAGACGTATGCAGTACGCCTTTAGGTTTTCCGGTTGAGCCTGATGTGTACAAAATGAATAGCGGCGTTTCCGCATCGAATGATTCGCATGGGCATTCGCTAGGCACATCTTTGAGTAACTCATGATACCAAATATCTCTATCACCCCAGCTAACGTCGCTTTGGGTGTTTTGCACCACAACCACTTTACTAATGCAATCGCAACCTTTGATGGCTTGATCAACATTTGCCTTAAGTGGTGTCACGCGCCCACCACGCCTACCTTCATCAGCGGTAATAACAATTTTGCACTGTGAGTCTAGAATTCTGTCTTTTAGCGCTTCGGGCGAAAATCCGCCAAATACCACCGAATGAATCGCGCCAATACGTGCACAAGCCAACATGGCGTAGCTTGCCTCAAGAATCATTGGCATATAAATACAAACACGGTCGCCTTTTTTGATGCCGAGTTTTTTAAGCCCATTAGCAAGCTTTGCCACCTCATCATGCAATTGCTGATAACTCACTTTTTGACTAACATCCGGGTTGTCGCCTTCCCAAATAATTGCGGTTTGATTAGCGCGCTTAGGCAGGTGTCTGTCAATGCAATTGTAGGCGACATTTAGCTCGCCACCCTTAAACCACTCGATTTGACCCTGAGAGAAATCAACTTTAGAAACTCGATTCCACGATTTATCCCAACTTAAAAACGTCTTTGCTTGTTCAGCCCAAAATTTATCGGAATCGTTAATAGAGTCAGCATACATAGCTTCATATTTAGATTCATCGTAGACAGGCGCTTTATTTGATTTTGCAATTGGGTAGATTTTCATAAGTTTAAATTTAAATAAATTAGGGGTAAATAATACCAATTAAATGAAGCTTTTGCGTAATTAGGAACAAAAAAAAATGACGCCTTAGCGTCATTTTTTTTTAACTTAAATAATAATTGTATTATTCAGATTCTTGTATAATTTCCGTCACTTCATCAACGCCTTCATCCACGGCAGATACTGACAATTCTGCTGCAACTTCTTGGGTGGTTTGTGCATCATGAACTTTTTGCTGTGCAGTTAATTCTTCTTCCATGGCGTATTCTTCCGTTAGGATTGAAGCATTAATCAAACCCGCTTCAATTTCTCTAAGCGCAACTACTGATGGCTTATCTTTGCCCACGTCTAAAGTTGACTTATAACCGCCAGAACTTAACTGATGTGCACGCTTAGCGGCAACCAAAACTAATTCAAAACGATTTTCTACAAATTCCAAACATTCTTCAACAGTTACTCTTGCCATCTCTTTTAATTTTCCAACTTCAAATACGATAAAATGAGTTATTTTACACGAAAACAAACCCAAGAGATATTTGATGGAAAG
>DQNX01000161.1 GCA_015658965.1 Gammaproteobacteria bacterium | reverse complement strand
CGCCGCTAAAGTGTCGCCACCGCCTGCAATTGAAAACGCATCAGAATTAGCAATGGCCATAGCCAATGTTTTGGTGCCACCTTCAAACTGATCAAATTCAAATACGCCAACGGGTCCATTCCAAACTATTGTACCTGCATTTTTCATAATCTCTGCTAATTCAATCGCTGAATTTGGGCCAATATCAAAAATCATATCATCATCTACTGCTGCATCAGATGCTTTGGTTTCTGCTGGCGTTGTCTCTGAGAATTCTTTTCCACAAACCACATCAGTTGGCACTGGGATCTTACAATCTTTCATGAGTTTTTTAGCCGTTGGGATTAAATCATGTTCACACAATGATTTACCCACATTATGACCTTGAGCCGCAATAAAGGTATTGGCAATACCGCCACCAACCACTAACTGATCAACAATTTTAGATAAAGATTCTAACACAGTTAATTTAGTTGATACTTTAGAGCCGCCTACAATGGCAACCATTGGGCGTTTAGGATTTTCTAAAGCCTTGCCTAGGGCTTCTAACTCACCCGACAATAACGGACCAGAACAGGCAATAGGTGCATACTTAGCCACACCATACGTAGATGCTTGTGCGCGGTGTGCGGTGCCAAAGGCATCCATTGCAAAAATATCACACATCGCTGCCATACGTTTAGACAGGTCATCGTCGTTGGACATTTCACCAGCATTAAAACGAACGTTTTCACAAAGGACGACTTCACCATCTTTCATTTCAACGCCATCTAACCAATCTTTTTCCAAACGCACTGTCACGCCTAAAATTTCGCTTAAACGATCTGCAACTGGTTGCAAAGTAAATTCATCGCTGTATTCACCTTCAGTAGGGCGACCACGGTGCGACATTAATAATACTTTGGCACCTTTTTCCATGGCCATTTTTATGGTTGGAACAGAAGCCTGAATACGCTTATCACTGGTCACCACGCCACCTTTAATCGGCACGTTAAGATCCTGACGGATAAGCACTCTTTTTGAGCTTAAATCTAAATCTGATAAATTGATAACTGACATAATAATTCTCCTACTTATTTATGCTTACTTAAACAATGGACTGATCAATAATTTTAATCAGACTTTGTTCAACTGGCTCGATCAGTGATGATAATCCATCGGCATCTGACAGTTGAGTAACATGTTTAGAGGGCAGCGCTAATCCAACTTTGGTGGCGCCGTCCTGTGTAAATACCGAAATTCGGCATGGCAATACTGTTGCCAAATTCATATCCTTCTCCAGGATATCTTTAGCAACTTTAGGATTGCAAACCTCAAACACGTGACACTCTTCTGTCAACTCTTGGCCTTTACCAGCCAGTGTTCGTTGAATATCGTAAGAATGCAAAATTCCAAACTGATTGTTTGGAACGGCTTCTTTTAATTTTTCAATCACCTCATTAACGCTAAGGGATGAATCTTTAATATATAAGTCTGACATAAAAACACGGTCCGTATTTGCGAACCGAAATTTTTTATTAGTTAAGCAATATGCCCAACTAAACGTAGCATGTTACACGTGTAACCATACTCATTATCATACCACGATACTACCTTGACAAACGTGTCGTCAAGTGCAATACCGGCATTGGCATCAAAGATTGAAGAAGCGCTAACACCGCGGAAGTCAGATGAAACCACCATGTCTTCTGTGTATGCTAACGTGCCTTTCATTGAGCCTTCTGAAGCTTCTTTAATAGCTGAACAAATTTCTTCGTATGTTGCAGGTTTGTCTAACTCACAAGTTAGATCAACCACTGAAACGTCAACTGAAGGAATGCGGAAAGCCATGCCCGTTAATTTGCCGTTAAGCTCAGGTAAAACTATGCCTACGGCCTTAGCAGCACCCGTTGATGAAGGAATGATGTTCTCAAATACCGCACGACCACCTCTCCAATCTTTCATTGAAGGACCGTCAACCGTTTTTTGTGTTGCCGTTGCTGCATGAACCGTTGTCATTAAGCCACGTTTAAGACCCCAGTTATCATTGATTACTTTAGCAATTGGTGCTAAACAGTTAGTGGTACATGAAGCGGCTGAAACAATCGATTGACCCGCGTACTCAGCGTGGTTAACGCCGTATACAAACATTGGTGTGTCGTCTTTAGAAGGAGCTGATTGAACCACTTTCTTGGCGCCAGCATCAATGTGTGCTTGACAAGATTCTTTGGTTAAGAAGAAACCAGTACAGTCAATCGCTACATCTACATCGATGTCGCCCCATGCTAAATCTGCAGGATTGCGCTCAGCTGAAAGACGGAT
This sequence comes from Gammaproteobacteria bacterium, assembly GCA_015658965.1. Lineage (GTDB taxonomy): Bacteria > Pseudomonadota > Gammaproteobacteria > PS1 > Pseudothioglobaceae > Thioglobus_C. Next base: position 5,908 of record DQNX01000161.1, on the reverse strand, counting down.
TTTCTTACCGTCGATAACAAAGTTATCACCTTCTACAGCAACTTCACCGTCAAAACGACCGTGTGCTGTGTCATACTTAAGCATATATGCTAAGTAATCGTTGTCTAATAAGTCGTTAATACCGACTACTTCTAGCTCTGGAAAATCTTTTGAAATTGCACGAAACACCATGCGACCAATACGACCAAAACCGTTAATACCTACTTTTATTGCCATCTTTTCTTACTCCTATTTACTTTTATTACGATTACATCAAAAGGATGTATCTTTTATTGAAACCAAGGACTGCATTGCAATCTCTTGATTTAATTCTTTTATTTAACCCAAGACTGATTTAGCCGTAGCAACAACGTTGTCCACGGTAAAGCCAAATTCTTTGAATAGGTCGCCTGCAGGTGCAGACTCACCAAAAGTTGTCATACAAACCAAGCCACCATCGATACCAACATACTTGTACCAACCATCGCCAACGCCAGCTTCAATTGCAATGCGTTTAACACCCGGTGTTAATACTGAATCTTTGTAGGCTTGATCTTGCTCATCATACGCATTCGTACAAGGCATAGAAACCACACGTACCTTTGCATCCATCGCCTCAGCAGATTCGACTGCCAAGCCCACTTCAGAACCTGTGGAGATAAAGATAATATCTGCATCTCCGTCACAATCTTTAAGTACGTAGCCGCCTTTTTCAATGTTAGCCACTTGCTCAGCCGTTCTTGGCTGAGGTGTTAGAGCTTGGCGTGAGAATACCAAACCAGTTGGTGCATTACCTCTCAACATTGCCATCTTCCAAGATACCGCTGATTCGATTGCATCACAACCTCTCCATGAATGGAAACCAGGAATCATACGCATGGTTGACATTTGCTCAACAGGTTGGTGGGTTGGGCCGTCTTCACCCAAACCGATAGAATCATGCGTGTAAACATAAATTGTGCCGATCTTCATCAGTGACGACATACGCAACGCATTACGCATGAATTCCATAAACATAAAGAAGGTTGCGCCATAAACTTTAAAACCACCATGCAGCACCATGCCATTCATCATGTGCGCCATGCCAAATTCACGTACACCCCATGAGATGTAATTACCGTTGGCATTGTCTGCATTAACTTTAACCGTGCCTGACCAGTTGGTTAAGTTTGAACCGGTCAGGTCGGCAGAGCCGCCAAACATTTCTGGCAATAAAGGACCCATGGCTTCGATTGCACGTTGGGACGCTTGACGGGATGCAATGTTTGGCATTTCATCTTGCGTTGTTGCAATAAATTTATCCATTTCAACGGCAAAATCAGCCGGTAAATCACCCGCCATACGGCGTAAAAATTCGGCTGCTTCTGCAGGGAATGCAGCTTTATAAGCGGCAAATGTATCGTTCCAAGCTGCTTCATCTGTCGCGCCTTGTTCTTTATGATCCCAGCCTGCATAAATATCAGCAGGGATTTCAAACGGTGCATGATCCCAACCTAACTGCTTGCGCGTTGCTGCAATCTCTTCATCACCGAGTGGCGCGCCGTGACAATCGTGCGTACCTGCTAGGTTTGGAGAACCAAAGCCAATCGTTGTTTTACAACAAATCAAACTTGGCTTATCTGTCACGGCTTTCGCTTCAGAAATGGCCTTACTGATCGCATCGGCATCGTGGCCATCAACGGCAACCACATGCCAATCGTAGGATTTAAAACGTCCTGGAACGCCTTTTTCCATCCAATCGCCAATGTGGCCGTCAATTGAAATATCGTTGTCATCCCAAAATGCCATTAACTTGCCTAGGCCTAAAGTGCCAGCCATTGCACATGATTCGTGTGACAAACCTTCCATTAAACAACCATCGCCCATAAATACATAGGTATTATGATTAACGATTTCGTGGCCTGGCTTGTTGAATTGTGCGCCTAATGTGCGCTCAGCAATTGCCATACCAACCGCATTAGTAATGCCTTGCCCTAAGGGGCCAGTTGTAGTTTCAATGCCTTCAGCATAACCGTACTCAGGGTGACCTGCGGTTTTAGCGTGGAGTTGACGGAAACCTTTAATATCGTCCATGCTAAGCTCAAAACCGGTTAAATGCAACAATGAGTACATCAACATTGAGCCGTGGCCATTTGATAAAACAAAACGATCACGATCCGCCCATTTAGAACTGGTTGGGTTGTATTTCATGTGGTCGTTCCAAAGTACTTCAGCAATATCTGCCATACCCATTGGTGCACCTGGGTGGCCTGACATTGCTTTTTGAACGGCATCCATGCTTAAAGCACGAATTGCATTTGCTAGATCTCTGCGTGATGGCATATTATTTTCCTCGAACAAAAAGTGATAAATTATACCCAAAACTCAGAATCAATCAAGGCACAAGACGCCTTCTATTTAAGTATCTCTTTAAAACGCGGTGGCTTTTTACGCTTAAAAGTGATTAGCCTAGGGATTAAGGTAATATAGCGACATGGATATAATTAGTCAAGGCCTCTTAGGCAGTGCGGTTGCACAGTTAGGCGCCAAAAAATCTGAAATTCGCATTGCCACTATGATTGGCTGTATTGCTGGCTTATTGGCAGATGCTGATATTTTTATCCAGTCTTCCACCGACACGCTTTTGTTTTTAGAATACCACCGACACTTCACCCATTCTCTTATTTTTATCCCAATCGGCGCATTTATTAGTGCCGTTATCTGTTGGCCTTTTGCAAAACGTCATCTATCAATAACAAGAATTTATTACTACGCTTTTTTAGGCTATCTTTTGAGTGGCGTATTAGATGCCTTTACCAGTTATGGCACTCACTTATTATGGCCATTTGCCGATGAGCGCATTGCTTGGCATTTAATTTCAGTAGTAGATCCCATCTTCACCTTGGCATTATTAGCAGGTGTTGTTACGGGTTTGGTGAAACGCGCTAATAAAGCCCCTACTTTTTCCTTGATATTTTGCACCGCGTATTTAACCATCAGCGGCGTGCAATCAGAACGCGCTGCCACCGTGCAAGATGAAATAGTCAAAGCACGTGGACACAAAATAGAAAAAAGCATTGTCAGGCCCACGCTTGGTAATATCGTTTTGTGGCGCTCTGTTTACCGATATCAAGGTAACTACTATATTGATGCCATTCGAGTAGGACTCGGACAAAAACGTATTTTTGCTGGCACCTCTGTACCCAGCGTGGACATTGACAAAGACTTTGCCCAATTAAATCAAGACAGCCGTTTGTATCAAGACATTGTACGTTTTAAGCATTTTTCTAATAATTATTTGGCCTTAAATCCTAACAACCCCGCCATTCTTGGCGATGTGCGTTATTCTATAACACCTACCAGTGCCCAACCATTATGGGGTATTTTGCTCAATTTAGAACAGCCAGAAAATCACGCTGTTTATACCACCTTAAGACAGCACAGCAAACGCCAGCGCCAAGATTTTATTGATCAAGTTTTAGGCACTCATTAATCCTTTGACCCTAAAAGGGGACAGACTCAGCTATATTAATTAGTCTGACTCAACCTTAGACCTGTCATAATAAACATGCCTCTCAGTTCTATCGCTGTCTTTGGCCACACCTTCCGTAGCGGTCTCTAAATTATTCCTAGGGTTGACATAGTTAGGGTCAACAGGAGACAACTTGGTTGCATCTATTGGTGGCTTATTGATGGCGTGTATCCTGTTACCAAATTTATTGGTCCCCAGGTTTTGGTTCATAGGTTTCTCAAACATTAGGTACTTCGCTCCTTAATCTTATAAAACTAAGTTTATTCTACACCTTGTAATTACCCCTAATATCCTAAAGTTAGTAATATATGCCAATAATTCTTTTCTCCACTGTGGGGAGGAAACCTTATGTCTAGAGAGAAAGCTGGTGTTTGGGGATGGGTGTGTGCGAAGAACAACGTCTGATGTTGCTCCCGTATTGTCCCCGAGTTATTTATTAACAAGTATAAAAGGCTGAAAGCCTTATAGAATATGGTGGTTATTATTAAAAGGGTACGTCCCCTTTTAATAATGGGGACGCCACCCTTTAAAAAGATACTTTAATAAATTATAATTAAGTTTAATGGTAACCAAAAGATGCTGAATAAACTTAGTAAACTAAACTGGGCGATCATCAGGCAAAAAAATACCCCTGAAAAGGGGTATTAGAATGGATGGTGGTTATAGGTGGACTTGAACCACCGACCCCGGCATTATGAATGCCGTGCTCTAACCAGCTGAGCTACATAACCAAGAGCGTGTATTATCGAAAGATTTAGGCAAAATGTCAATAGCTAGAAGATAATATTGTTGCTACTCATTGTCGACAATGGCTAAAATCAATCAACATGACAACTCTTAAAATCGCACTCACCGGTGGTATTGCTTGCGGAAAATCAAGTGTGAGCCAAGTTTTAGCCAATAGTGGCGTGGCTATTATTGACCTTGATCGCATTGCCCGCGAAGTAGTTAAGCCCAGCACTCAAGGCTTGTCTGCGCTGGTGGCCCACTTTGGTCAGGGCATTTTAAACACCGATCAAAGCTTAAATCGAGAGGCACTACGCCAGCGGTTGTTTGAAAGTAGCGACAACCAACAAACAATTGAGGCAATCCTACATCCAAAAATATTGGAAATAATGCAAATGGCGATTGAAAAGCTCAAAACTCGGCTGGTTGTTGTTGAAGTGCCGTTATTAGTAGAGCAAAATCTAGCGCATTTGTTCGATCGTGCGATTGTGGTGGACTGTCATGAGCAAAATCAGCTAAAAAGACTGCTAAAACGTGACAATATCGATGAAAAACTCGCCAAAACCATGATTTCGGCACAGGCTGGGCGAAAACAGCGCCTAGCGTTGAGCGAAAAATTACCAACCGATGTGCTTGAAAATAATTCGGAAATTTTGTCTTTAGAGCAAAAAGCGCAAGATTTAGCGCAAAAACTACTTAATTTGTAAGCGCTTAACCGCTGTGCCGCCAAGCAAATGCTCGGTGATAATTTCATCAATATCTTCTTCGTCAACATATTGATACCAAACGTTGTCCGGATACACAACGGCCACTGGCCCATGCTCACAACGGCCCAAACAACGGGATTCACTGACGCCAATCTTACCTGCGCCTAATTTGCCCTCTTCACGACACTTGTCCTTTGCATAGCGATACATTTGTTTGGCGCCAAGTTGTGAACAGCAAGCTTTACCGTCTTCCCGTAGGTTGTTACAAAAGAAAATGTGTCTTGTGTAGTGGCTCATTTGATTATTCTTTGATAGCAGTGTTTTTTGTCAATACCGGTGATTTTAGCCGCCAGTTTGGCGGCTTTTGATGCCCCCATCTCATTCAACAGAATGGGCAATATCTTATCCAACTGCGCCTCGCCAATGACTTTATTATTTTTATCAACGCCTGAAATCAGTATAACAAATTCGCCTTTTTGGTGAGCAGTATCTGCTTGGAGATAATTGAGCAAATTAGGCAGTGTGTCGGTTATGATGGTTTCAAAAGATTTGGTTAGTTCTTTGGCTAAACACACCACACGCTCATCCCCCAATACAGATTGGCAATCCAGCAAGCTGGCTAAAATTCGTTTGGGCGATTCGTAAAAAATAGCCGTTTCGTCTAGGTGTGCATTGGTTTGAATGGTTTTTAGTCTTGCGGTTTGTTTGGCCGGTAAAAAGCCAAAAAAACTAAAACTGTCACTGGCAATACCCGACACTGATAAGGCACTGATGATTGCACTGGGGCCAGGAATCGGCACCACCTTAACCCCTGCTTTTTTGGCTTCACTCACCAACACATAACCCGGATCGCTAATCAGTGGCGTACCTGCATCGCTTATTAACGCTATGGTTTTGCCTGCCAATAAATCATTAATCACCTCAGCAGCCTTTTGGGTTTCATTATGTTCATGAAATGCGCGCATCGGTGTGGAGATGTCATAAT
>DQNX01000097.1 GCA_015658965.1 Gammaproteobacteria bacterium | reverse complement strand
AGCCACTCAAGCCGGCGAGCCAGAAAACAACGAAGCAGTTCTTAGGGCGCAAGCCGCATTAGAAGTGGGCCGTGCTGCAGATGAAAAACAATCGGTGCAGGATGCTAAACGTCTAGAAGCGATTCATTTGAAAAAAACTCAAGACGAAATGCTTAAAACACAGCAAACCGATGTAAAGCAGCAAGAAAAAGAACAACAGACCAAAAAAGCCGCTCCTGATGAAGACAAAAAACCAAAACGTTTGCATAAGGCGCCAAGTGGTAACGCAGGTCGCAGACAGCTCCACGTTGCCAGACACAACCCAAGTCGTAAGCTTAAGAAAAAAGACAGAACACGCCTCAGCCAAAAAACGCAAGAAGAACAAGCCCAGCACGGCTTCCAAAGGCCGATTGAAAAAATGGTGCACGAAGTGGCCATCCCTGAAAATATCAAAGTAACAGACCTTGCTCAAAAAATGACGACTAAGGTTGGCGAAGTGCTTAAAGTGCTGATGGGTATGGGTGTAATGGTAACATTGAATGATGTGATTGACCAAGATACTGCGTTATTGGTGGTTGAAGAAATGGGGCATAAAGGTGTCGTAAGCAAAGAAGAAACCATTGAAGACACACTGATTGAGAAATTAAAGCCAACCGGTGATGAAAGCCCTAGATCGCCAGTGGTGACCATTATGGGTCACGTTGACCACGGTAAAACCTCATTATTAGATTATATTCGAAAAGCCAAAGTTGCAGATGGCGAAGCGGGTGGCATTACCCAGCACATTGGTGCTTACCAGGTGCAAGCAAACGCTGGCGCGATTACCTTTATTGACACACCAGGGCATGCAGCATTTTCTAAAATGCGTTCTCGCGGTGCCAGCACGACAGATATTGTTGTTTTGGTGGTGGCGGCCGATGATGGTGTAATGCCACAAACCATTGAATCAATCAAACATGCACAAACGGCAGGTGTGCCAATCATTGTTGCCATGAATAAGATTGACAAAGAAGGGGCTGATATTGACAAAATTAAACAAGTACTTTCAACCCATGAGGTTATTTCTGAAGACTGGGGTGGCGATGTAATGATGGTGCCAGTATCAGCTCATACGGGCGAAGGTGTCGATGCATTGCTTGAAGCGATTTCATTAACCGCTGAGGTGCTGGAGTTTTCAGCAGTGGTTAAAGGACCAGCACATGGCACAGTACTAGAAGCACGCCTTGAAAAAGGCCGCGGTAAAGTGACCACTATCTTGGTGCAATCAGGCACTTTAAAGAAAGGCGATATTATGATTGCTGGCTTGGAATACGGTAAGGTTAAGCAAATCGTTAACGACAAAGGCGAAGTACTTAAAGAAGCCGGCCCATCGATGCCAGTTGAAGTGTTGGGTTTGTCTGGCATACCCGATGCAGGCGATGAGGTGCTGGTGGTAGAATCTGAGCGTAAAGCACGTGAAGTGGCCAGCTTTAGAAAAACACGTGATCGTGAAGCCGAATTACAAAAACAGCAAGCATCCAAAATGGAAAACTTCTTACAGAGAATGGAAGAAGGCGATGTTTCTACGGTTAACGTATTGTTAAAATCAGATGTAAGAGGATCAGCGCAAGCTTTGGTAGAAGCTTTAGAAGAATTATCAACCGACGAAGTTCGGCTGAAAGTAGTTTCAAGTGGTGTGGGTGGTATCAACAATACGGATATTACTTTGGCAGCAACTTCAGACGCCTTGGTGCTTGGATTTAATGTGCGCGCCGACGCAGTTGCCCGTAAGACAGCCGATGCCGAAGGTGTTCGTATTGAATATTATTCAATCATCTATAATTTAATTGATGATGTGAAAGCCATCATGAGTGGCCTATTAAGCCCGGCATTAAGTGAAAATATTATTGGTATTGCCAATGTGAAAGACGTGTTTAAATCACAGAAGCTGGGTGATATTGCTGGTTGTATGGTTGAGGAAGGCGTGGTCAGAAAAGATTCGCCAATTCGAGTATTACGTGACAGCGTGGTTATTTATGAAGGTGAATTAGAATCTCTAAGACGCTTCAAAGACGATGTTAAGGCAGTGAAATCAGGTACTGAATGTGGTATTGGCGTAGCAAACTACAATGACGTTCAGCCAGGCGATCAAATTGAGGTGTTTGAGCGTATTGAAACTGCACGCACACTTTAGTTCAGATGCAAGAACAACCTTCTTATCGAGTTGAAAGAATTAATGAATTGATCCATCGTGAGTTGGTGATGCTTTTAAAAACAGCCACTAAAGACCCTCGATTACAAGCAGTTAATATAACGGATGTATTGGCCACTCGAGATCTAAGCAGTGCCAAAGTCTTCTATACCGTGCCAGAATCTGAACAAGCAATTGTCAAACCTTTGTTAAATAAAGCCAGTGGTTTTTTTCGTTCGCGTTTGTCAAAAACGCTAGACCTGCGTCACACCCCAGCCCTAAAATTTATTTACGATTCAGCCCCAAACACCGGCGCTAGAATTGAAGATTTGTTGTCAAAACTATAAGACCAAGCCATGTCAAGGCGCAACCCTAAAGGCAGAGAGATTAACGGCATAGTGCTGCTAGATAAGGACATAGGTCTAAGCTCTAACGCCGCTTTGCAAAAAGTTAAGCGACTCTTCTTCGCAAAAAAAGCCGGACATACCGGCAGCTTAGATCCGCTAGCCAGCGGTATTCTACCGATTTGTTTGGGCCAAGCAACCAAAGTGGCTCAATTTTTGCTCGATGATGATAAACGCTATTTTGTTCGCGGCAAACTCGGCGAGATCAGTGACACCGGCGATTGCGAAGGTGTCATTACTCGCACCCAAGAATACCAGCATTTAGATGAGGCCAGCATCATTGCCGCTGCCATGAGTTTTAAGGGTGATATTTTGCAGATTCCACCGATGTATTCAGCGCTTAAAAAGGACGGCCAGCCTTTATATAAACTTGCCAGACAAGGCATTGAGATCGAGCGCCCAGCGCGCCCTGTTAGCATTCATGAACTTAATTTTATTGGCTATGAAAATGGCATTTTAACGCTGGATGTGTCGTGTTCAAAAGGCACTTATATCCGTTCGTTAATACAAGACATTGGCGACAAACTAGGCTGTGGTGCCCATGTTGTAGAGCTAAGACGCACAGGGTTTGCCCATATTGATATCAGCGAAGCCATCACCTTTGCTGAGCTAGAACGACTGGTAACGGATGATTATCAGCAACTAGACGCGCATATTTTCCCCAGTGAAAACATGTTGCCTGCGATTGACAGTATCAGCTTAACCGCCGAGCAAGCTGATAATATTAAATACGGTCGAGCGGTAAAATGTAATAAGCAAGGCCTGTTACATAAAGTGAAATTGTTTGATCAGGATCAGCTGTTTTTAGGTATTGGAGAATTATCAGAAGATGGTACGATTCAACCCAAGCGATTGTTTGTTTAATCTATAATT
>DQNX01000035.1 GCA_015658965.1 Gammaproteobacteria bacterium | reverse complement strand
TACTAAAGTGATTGTCTTGGTAAAAAAGAAGGAAATGCAGTATATTAATGTGCTCGATGTTGTCAACTATCCATTGCACGGCATTTTGCAACTGCCCACTTCGCCAGCACAAATGGAAAATTTGCTTAGTATTGCTTAATCATTGATGTTTTTAACGAGAGTGTGAATGTTTGCATTAAGATGGGTATAAAAAAATCTGTTAAAAAAAACGGCTTTAAATATTGGTTTGGTGTAGATGGCGGGGAATTAATATAACTTATAAGTTATTGATTTGTAATTAAAATAAAATTAGGTATGTTTAGTTGTACTCACTATCATACTCACTTTATAAAAAGTAAGCCCTAAACAAACCCCACTTTAAGACTTTTGTCGTCAACTAACTTAATGCCAGTTATGGTGTTTGAGTTTTGCCCGACTTCTTGTTTTTCAACATAGCCACGCTTTTTACCTTTGGTCTTTAAATAAAAGATTATGGCGGTGATGTTTTTTTCTTTTATTAATTCAAGTAATTGGCTTTCAGCACAATCCAGAGCAATATCGCCAATATCATTAACAAGAGCTTTAAAATCTTTATCATCGTTGTAGTATTTGTAATAGGTCGTTCTACTCATGCCAACAGAAGCGCACGCAGTAGATACAATGCCCAAACTCTTTGTTAGGGCTTGTAATATCTGTTCTTTTTTAAGTTGTTCAGTTTTGTTCATAAATTCTATTCTCATCTAATAACTAAGCATCTTGTATGCGTAATTGATGGTTAGGATGCCAAGGATAGTAATGAGATATAAGGGGTACAATTGAACGTAAATATTAAATTTAGAGTAAATTAGACCCATGACACTACAAACACTACTACTAACTTTATTACTGTCAACTAGCCTGATTAACACTTCTTATGCCGACATTGAAGATGGCTATTATGCATCTAATCATAGAAATTACCAAAATACTATTAAAGAATGGCGGTCATCTGCTGACCAGGGCGATTCTGAAGCCCAATACAACTTAGGCTGGATGTATGACAAGGGCGACGGTGTACTTAAGGATTATAAACAAGCAGTGAAGTGGTATCAAAAAGCTGCTGATCAGGGTTATGCTGATGCCCAATACAGCTTAGCTTTGATGTATAGAAAAGGCGAAGGCGTACTTAAGAATTATAAACAAGCAGTGAAGTGGTATCAAAAAGCTGCTGACCAGGGTGATGCTGACGCCCAATTCAACTTAGGTGTGATGTATAGATATGGCAAGGGCGTGCTACAAGATGATAAACAGGCAGTGAAGTGGTATCAAAAAGCTGCTGATCAGGGTTATGCTGATGCCCAATACAACTTAGGCTGGATGTATGACAATGGCAAGGGCGTACTTAAGGATTATAAACAAGCAGTGAAGTGGTATCAAAAAGCTACTGATCAGGGTTATGCTGATGCCCAATACAACTTAGGTGCGATGTATATCGACGGCACAGGCGTACTTAAAGATATGACTAAGGCTAAGTACTGGATTAAGAAAGCTGATGAAGGAGACAATGCTGAGACAAGCAAACTGGCTAAAGAAATCTGGGATAGGTTTGAGCTTTGGAAGTATTAAGCAATATTAAGAAACTAAAAACACTGCTATTATCGCTTTTATATAAGAATTTACAGAAAGTAATGATAAGGACTAGTAACATAAATACTTATTAAGTCCCTATGTTATAGGGATATTTAAGTATTTATGATAAGTGTAATTGGTGGAGATGGCGGGGATCGAACCCGCGTCCGAAAACCTTCAAACAAAGAGTCTACATGCTTAGCTTGGTCAACTTGAGTTAGCCGCCTACCACCCGACCATCAGGGATGTAAGAAGCGATTTCAGAAAGTTTTAACCGAATTACCCTGAAAAAATAATCCTAGCGAGTCTGTGAGCGACCGCTGTCCAAGAAATACAGACAACCTCAAGGGAGCGGCTAGCTATGCAGCTAGAGCGTAGTTGTTTTCGTTTGCAACTATCTTTTTAAAGCATATTTTAACGAGTTATCTTTATCCTCGGCATGCGTCCTTGAGATTCAACTCCTCGTCGAAGCCATGTCATCCCCAGGGTTGAGAATTATAACATTTTTTTATTGAATTGTCACTCTTGCGAATTTTCTTTTTCCAACTTGATAAACCCCCGTGCCCTGTTCTGGCACTAGGTTGCGATCGGTAATTTTATCGCCATTGATTTTGGCAGCACCTTCTTTGATCATTCTAAAAGCATCAGAGGTGGAATTAACCAGGCCTGCGTCTTTGAGTAAATTGGCAATTTTGATGCCAACAGCAAAGCTAAATTCTGGCATTTCATCAGGCACTTTGTTTTTTGCAAAGCGATTGGTGAAGTTCTGTTGCGCCTGCTTAGCGGCGTCATTATTATGAAACCGTGTAATGATTTCTTCAGCTAGGCGGAATTTAATGTTTCTTGGGTTTTCGCCTTGTTCAACTTCCAGCTTCCAGTTGGCAATAGTGTCTAGAGATTCAAAGCTCAGCAGCTCAAGATAGCGCCACATAAGCTCGTCAGAAATGGACATGATTTTGCCAAACATATCGTCTGGTGCATCGTCGATGCCAATATAATTTTTGAGCGATTTTGACATTTTTTGCACGCCGTCTAAACCTTCCAAAATCGGCATGGTGAGGATAACTTGCGGCTCCATGCCAGCTTGTTTTTGCAAGTCTCTGCCCATTAGTAGATTAAATTTTTGATCAGTTCCACCCAGTTCAACATCTGATTTTAAGGCGACAGAATCGTAACCTTGAATTAAAGGGTATAAAAATTCATGAATAGAAATACTTTTGCCTGATTTGTAGCGTTTAGAAAAGTCATCGCGCTCAAGCATTCTGGCAACTGTTTGTTGCGACGCAAGTTTGATCATGTCAGCCGAACTCATTTTACTCATCCATTCGGAGTTAAAAACCACGGTGGTTTTTGATTTATCCAAAATTTTGAAAACCTGACTTTGGTAGGTTTTTGAATTTTCTTCAACTTGTGCTTCAGTTAATGGCGGGCGTGTTGCGCTTTTTCCGGTTGGATCGCCAATCATGCCAGTGAAATCGCCAATTAAAAATAAAATCTCATGACCCAAATCTTGTAATTGCTTGAGTTTGTTGATTAAAACCGTGTGCCCAAGGTGCAAATCGGGTGCGGTGGGATCAAAGCCTGCTTTGATGCGCAAAGGGATGTTTTTGGCAAGTTTTTTCTTTAGCTCTTCTAGTGGCAATATCTCATCTATGCCACGCTGAAAGACAGCTAGCGTTTCGTTTGCATTCATTGTTTTTATGCTCTAGTGTGACCGTCACCAAGGACGATAAATTTTTGCGAAGTCAAGCCTTCTAGACCCACTGGCCCACGTACGTGAAATTTGTCAGTACTGATGCCAATCTCTGCACCTAAGCCATATTCAAAGCCATCGGCAAAGCCGGTAGAGGCATTTACCATCACAGAAGAAGAGTCTACTTCTGTTAGGAAGCGACGACCCGATGTGTAATTTTCAGTGACAATAGATTCAGTGTGGCCAGAACCATGTTGCTCAATATGATCGATAGCCTCACTCATTGAATTAACAATACGAATTGATAAAATCGCATCAAGATATTCAGTGTCCCAATCTTCATCCGTTGCTGC
>DQNX01000031.1 GCA_015658965.1 Gammaproteobacteria bacterium | reverse complement strand
CAATGGGAACCGGTGAATCTGGTCCAATGTATCACATGACATTCGGCGGTTTATCTTTTGAAGGTCCAATGGGTGAAGCTATGAACAACATGGGCCCATTCGCTTCTTTCTTAATTAATATTGGTAAAAATATCCAAGACTAATTAGCTTGTACGAGTGTCAGTTTTGTCGCTGACACTGACATACACCCAGGCACGCTTGCCTGATTTAAATTCCCCTATCACTCGTTGATAATCATCAACCTCATATTGATCTGATTGGGCTAATTCCTCGGCAGTAACTTCAAATATCATGCCTGATATTTCATCAGCATTATCAATAGAAATCACAGCAATCGGATGATGTGTTTCACCACTCAGCGCCACCACTGCCTCATCCTTAATCCTAACCATGTCTAATCGATAATCCAGTAGCTGATCTTTAGAGCCCACCAATTCTCGACCAAATGTTTCTAGTTGTACCGATCTGTTTTGCAATGTTCCATAGGAAAAAAGATATTCAATTGTATTCATAATTTAAAAAACCTACCAGGATGTTGTAACCGACTATCACTTAATACACCCTGAGCATAACGAAGAAATATTCTTGGGGTGTAAATCATTGATTTCGACATAGGCAAGGCCTATGCCAATAGACAAAAATTTCGGAAATAATCAAAATGGTTATTTTGTAGCACCAACGCTCAAAATAATAAGTTTATCTATGTCAATTAGGTTTTTATAGGACTTTTGGATGTCTTCAGCACTAATATCCTTGATTTTGTCGGTAAAACTGCTTAAATAATCTAGTGGTAGGTCATAAAAACCAATAATAGATAGATAAGTGAGGATATTGGCGTTGCTCGCCGTCTCTAAGGCGAAGCCACCAATAATGTTGTCCTTGCCATCTTGCAGTTTTTGGGCGTCAATTGCATTATTTCTGAAATTTTTGAGGGTTTGAATAGCAATCTTTTTGGCTTCATCAGCCTGATCATTTTTAGTTTGCATGCGCATCATGAAAAAACCATTCGATTTCATCTTGGTAAAATAACTGTAAGCGGAATAAGCTAAACCTTTCTGCTCACGAATCTCATCACTGAGGATTGAGGTAAGTCCGCTACCACCAAAAATATGGTTACCTAAATACAAAGTATAGTAATCAGGATGTGAGCGATTAATCCCTGTTTGGCCGATGAGTAAGTGCGTCTGTTTTGAGGGAAATTCAATGTGAATAATTTGTGCCTTTTGCAAGGACACCACCATAGGATTGGTTTTTGCTTTTGCACCCACATTAAGCCCATGAGAAATTTGTCTGGCAATTTGTTTGGCTTGTACTCTGCTAATGTCTCCCACTAAGGCAATGGTCAGATTTTTGGCAACATAATAACGCTGATAATGTTGTTTTAAGTCTTTAAGTGATATCTGATCAACACTCTGAGTGGTGCCGATTTTTGCATGTGCATAAGGATGATCTGCAAATACCACCTCAGCAAAGGCTTTTGATGCCACACTGGCGGGCGACTGCTTAGCTGCCTCAATAGCGCGTAAAGTTTGGCGTTTTTCTCGGGTTAAATAGGTTTGTATAAAACGAGGCTGAGTAATGACCTGGGTAAAAGTATCAAGCGATTTTTTTAAAATGGGTTGCCGTGTCAATGTGCGTAATGACACGATTGACATGTCTTTAAGCGAGCTGGCAGAAAACTGTGCACCAACTGATTCGAACGCATTGATAATTTGCTCTTCATTTTGATATTCGGTGGCGCTACCAAGTAACGCACTGGTGAGTGATGCCAAGCCAAATTGAGCACCATCTGTGGATGCAGCTGCATCAAAATTGAGCTGAATATCCAACATTGGCAGACCTTTGGTTTGTGCAAAAAATACTTTTGCGCCTTCAGGCGTTGTCCAATATTGAATATCAAGCTTAGCTTGGGCGGAGCTCACCAACATTAAAAACAAAATCAAAACTCTCATTTAACCCCCTGCGGAATTAGCTCAACTGAATTGGCCTGATTAAAATTAAGGTATTGTTTGGCAATGGCCGAAACCTCGGACGCACTAATACTGTTCATGTTGTCCACATAAGTAAACATTTTATCGATACCCAAACCCACCGTTGTGAGCATGCCCAAGTAATAAGATTGGGTTGAAATTTGATCTTGCTCAAAAACAAAATCAGCCTCAAGTCGGGCCTTGGTACGAGTCAATTCCCCCTGAATAAGTTCAGGATTGTTTATCAACTCAGTTACTTGGGCTTTGATTGCTTTTAGCATTGTGTCATTACTCACACCCTTGGCTGGAATAAAACTAAGGGTGAATAAGGTATCGTATTTATCATACAAGAGATAGCCTACGCCAATACTAGAGGCGATTTGCTGGTTTCTAATCAATGACTTAGACAGGCCATTATCAAGCACGTAACCCAGCATTTCTAGCGCGTAAGCGTTGCGTTTGTCTTTAATGGTTTTAAGACTGGGCACAGGAAACGATAAAGCATAAAAAGGCAACTCAGCTTTGAGTTTTAAGATACGTGATTTTCCCGTATGCGCAATCGATGGATTTTTCGTATTTTTGATATTTGGGTTGTGTGCATACACACCAAAATATTGCTTAGCCAAGGCAATAACTTGATTAGCATCTACATCGCCGACCACAACCAGTGTGGCATTGTTTGGTGCGTAGTATTTTTCATACCAAACTCGAAGATCATTCAAACTATAAGTTTCTAAATCTTTCTGAAAACCAATTACCGGTGAGTGGTATGCGCCTTTTTCGTCGAATGATATCAGCCGCAAATTTTCATAAACTTTTGCATTAGGCTTGTCTTCTACGCGCATGCGTCGTTCTTCAATCACGACTTGTCGCTCCTTGGCTAACTCCTGATCAGAAAAAGTTAAATTACGCATGCGGTTAGCCTCCATCTTGATTGCTAATTCAAGTTTCGAACGGTGCATCTTTTGGTAATAAGCGGTAAAGTCTTTTGAAGTAAAGGCATTTTCATCGCCGCCGTTTCTGGCAATAATTTGTGAGAATTCACCCGCTTTGTAAGTATGCGTTCCTTTAAACATCATGTGTTCTAACATATGGGAAACACCTGTTGTGGGGCGTGATTCGTCACTGGCACCAACCTTATACCAAAGCTGAGAAATAAACACAGGTGCGCGTCTATCAATTTTTACAACAATCTGCAAACCGTTGTCTAATGTTGCTTGAGTAATGCCTTGCTCGACCAAATCAAGTGAATTAGCAAATAAAGATTGAGACAAACCAAAGAATAGTAAAATTAACGCTTTCATATTTCAATCATTATAGTCAAAAGCTTTGTTTAATTTTTTTAAAAAAGATAAATCTCAAGTTCAAGAAAAGCCCGCTTCGCTTAAAGAACGCTTAGTCAAGTCAAGACAAAAATTGGGTGCTGGCTTATCGTCATTATTATTAGGCAAAAAAGAAATTAATGACGACCTACTCGATGAGTTAGAAACTTTGCTCATTACTGCTGATATCGGCATTAATACCACCGACAAAGTGTTAGAAAATGTACGCAAAAAT
>DQNX01000092.1 GCA_015658965.1 Gammaproteobacteria bacterium | reverse complement strand
TACATGTCGCACAATGGTGAAATCAATACGCGCCAAGGCAATTACAACTGGATGCGTGCTCGAGAAGGCGTATTAGAAAGCGAGGCGTTTAAAGATGATTTGGCCAAAACGCTGCCGGTAATTGAAACTGAAGTATCAGATTCAGGTAGTTTTGATAACGTTTTAGAATTCTTAATGATGAACGGCCGCAGCTTGCAAGAAGCCGTGCTAATGATGGTGCCTGAAGCTTGGCAAAATGACGATAATATGAGCAGCGAAAAGAAAGCGTTCTACGAATACTTCTCGAATGTGATGGAGCCCTGGGATGGCCCAGCCTCTATCGCCTTTACCGACGGCCATTATATCGGTGCGGTGCTTGATCGTAACGGCTTGCGCCCTTCACGCTATTACCTGACCCACGATGATCGCGTGATTATGGCTTCTGAAGTCGGCGTGGTCGATGTTGCCACTGACAACGTTAAAACCAAAGGCAGGTTACGCCCAGGCAAGATGTTCTTGGTTGATTTTGACAAGGGCGAGTTGGTAGACGATGAAGCCATTAAAGCTGAATTTGCTGCAAAGAATCCTTACCAAAAATGGCTTGATGAACAACAAATTCACTTATCAGAATTCAAATGCGAGCAAGAAGCTCACGGCTTCCACCCAGAATCACTCATTCATCGTTTGAAATCTTTTGGCTACAGTACTGAAACACTACAGTTTATGCTGTTGCCGTTGGTCAGCCAGTTGCGTGATCCGGTAGGCTCAATGGGTAACGACTCAGCCTTGGCATGTTTAAGCGATCAATCACGCATTATTTACGATTATTTTAAGCAACTGTTTGCACAAGTCACCAATCCACCAATCGATTCTATTCGTGAAGAAGTAGTCATGTCATTACGTTGTTCAATCGGTCCTGAGGGCAACTTACTCAGCAACAAACCAGAAAATGCACATCGCTTAGTAATTGACCATCCAATTCTTACCAACGAAGAAACTGCAGCATTGAGGCATTGTAATCACCGCGGCTGGACTTCGAAAACTATTGATATTACTTATGACCTCAATAAAGACAGAAAGGTCTCAGAATTATTAGATGATATTTGCCAACAAGGCTCACAAGCCATTAAAGATGGTCATTCTTTAATCATATTATCAGACCGAAATGTAGGTGAAAATCGTGCTGCTATCAGTACATTGCTTGCCTCTTCAGCACTACATAGATATTTAGTCGCCAACCATGCGCGTACCCAAGTTGGCATTATTGTGGAAACCGGTGAAGCACGTGAAGTGCATCATTTCTGCTTACTGACTGGTTTTGGTGTAGACGCTATTAACCCTTATTTAGCATTCGAAGCGCTCTGGCAAGCGCGTCGTGATGACATGATCGACATTGAAAGTGATGCGGCTATTATTAAGGCATATCGTAAGGGTGTGGGCAAAGGCATGCTTAAAGTCATGGCGAAGATGGGTATTTCTACATTAGAGTCATACAAAGGTGCGCAAATTTTTGAAGCAGTTGGGCTGGCGCCTGAAGTGATGGAAAAATGTTTCTTTGAAACTGCATCTCGTATTAAGGGCGTAGGTTTCGATGTACTACAAGCAGAGGTCGAAAAACGTCATCAGCAAGCTTACAAAGCTAATGATCTTGACAATTTAGGTCATTACCATTGGCGTAGTGGTGGCGAAAAACACATGTGGGAGCCACAAACTATTGCCGACTTGCAGTTAGCCGCCCGTAATAATGACCAGGAAGCTTATTGGGCATTTTCTAAACGCTCAAACGAAGAAGGTACGCGCAATTGTACATTGCGCGGCCTAATGTCATTCAAGCAAGGTAATCCAATTTCAATTAATGAAGTTGAAGAGGTTAAAGAAATTGTCAAACGCTTTGCTACAGGCGCAATGAGTTTTGGCTCTATCTCCGCTGAATCACACGAATCCTTAGCCATTGCTATGAACCGCTTAGGTGGAAAATCAAACACGGGCGAAGGCGGCGAAGACTCTAAACGCTGGACGCCAGATGCCAACGGTGATTCACGCCGAAGTGCGATTAAACAAGTCGCTTCTGGGCGTTTTGGCGTTACTATTGATTATCTTAACAACGCTGACGAGCTTCAAATTAAAGTGTCGCAAGGCGCCAAACCAGGTGAAGGTGGTGAATTGCCCGGTACAAAAGTGGATGAAGGCATTGCTAAAATTCGCCATTCAACCCCAGGTGTGGGTTTAATTTCACCACCACCGCATCACGATATTTATTCAATTGAAGACCTATCACAACTCATTTTTGACCTTAAGCGCTCGAACCCTGCTGCTCGTATTAGTGTTAAATTAGTAGCAGAAGTAGGTGTTGGAACGATTGCTGCAGGTGTAACCAAAGCCAAATCAGATCATATTGTTATCGCAGGCCATGATGGTGGTACCGGTGCTTCACCACTGACCTCAATCAAGCATGCAGGTTTGCCGTGGGAATTAGGTTTGGCAGAAACTCATCAAACTTTGGTTATGAATGATCTGCGTTCACGCGTGGTTATCCAAACAGATGGTCAATTAAAAACCGGTCGTGATGTTGCTATTGGTGTGTTGCTTGGCGCTGAGGAGTTTGGTTTCTCAACTGCACCACTCGTTACCATGGGTTGCATTATGATGCGTAAATGTCACCTCAATACTTGCCCAGTAGGCATTGCCACACAAGACAAAGAATTGCGTAAGAAATTTACTGGAAAACCAGAACACGTGGTCAATTACTTATTTATGGTGGCTGAAGAATTACGTCTAATCATGGCAGATCTTGGCTTTAAAACAGTTAATGAAATGATCGGCCGTGTTGATATGTTAGAGATGAATAAAGCCATTAATCACTGGAAGCAAGGATCAATTAACTTAGACGCTTTGCTAACACCAGCAGACAAGCCCAATAAAGACACCGGTACTTACCAAAGTATTTCACAAGATCACCAGTTAGAATTACAACTCGACAACCGTTTCATCGAGCAATCAAAGGCTGCTATCGAAGGCGGCGAATCTGTACAACTTGATTCGGTTATTACCAATGTTGATCGTGCAGTTGGCACAATGTTGTCTTCACATGTGGTTAAAACCCGCGGTAGTAACAACTTAGACGAAGGTGCGATTCATATTAACTTCAAAGGCTCTGCCGGACAATCTCTGGGCGCATTTTTAGCCAAAGGCATTACCTTAGAGGTCGAAGGCGATGCCAACGATTATGTGGGTAAAGGTTTATCAGGTGGTCGTGTGATTGTTTACCCGCCAAAAAATTCTACCTTCATTGCTAATGAGCAAATTATTGCGGGTAATGTATGTGGCTACGGCTCAATCGGTGGTGAAATGTATCTATCAGGTCGAGTGGCAGAGCGTTTCTGTGTGCGCAATTCAGGTGTCATTGCTGTGGTTGAGGGCGTGGGCGACCATGGTTGTGAATACATGACGGGTGGTCGGGTGGTTATCTTGGGTGATGTCGGTCGTAACTTTGGTGCCGGTATGAGTGGGGGTATAGCTTACATCTACAATCCAAATAAAACTTTTGAAGCAATGGTTAATCCCGTTATGGTGGATCTTGATCCAATGGATGATGAGGCACAAAAAGAACTTCATCAGTATGTGTCAAATCATGCAAAATTCACAGACTCTATCGTTGCAAAACGTATTATCGATCATTGGAATGATGAACTCAAACACTTTGTCAAAGTGATGCCGAAAGACCTTAAACGCGTCTTACAGCAAAATGCCTAATAAGAAAACTAAACTAGTATTGCCAAGTTTTTGAAAAATAACCTGAGGCACTGGCTTTAAGTCGAGTGCCTTTGTTAATTTCCCAGCCCTCTAACCAACCTAATTCCATTGATTCGCCCGGTGGCCATTGCTCACGCATCGCGCCTTTAATGATTTCGCCGTTGGGGTTAAATAAGCTGATTTTAACATTGTGCAGTGTTTTTCCTGTTAGGTTCTTTAACCCAGCAACTTGCCCTTGAGCAAAAATAGAAGGTCTGGCGTAGGCCTCTATTGGCACCGGCGTAATGCCAACACCTGAAGGCAGTCGCTCAGGTGCAAAAATAAACACAGCAATCGTAATCGCCGAAAGGATTGAGAAAAATATTGAACTGGCTTTCATACGATTGTCTTTTTTTTAGATAGGAATGGCATCAATAACATCAGCTGTTTCATCGATAGCGGCATCAATACCATCGCCTATACCGGGTATCACCGAGATAACCGCACCAGTGACACGCATAGGCACGGTTACAACCTTGGTCAGAACGCAACTTGATAATAATAAAGATGACAACAATAAGAGTGTAAATTTAGCCATGATTATTTTCGATCCAAAATAGTAAAGTGGTAAGTATGACGGTTTTTTTCATCGGCGGGGTGTGATTCACGACTAACCTCACTAAATTCAGATCGATCAAATTTTGGAAAATACGCATCGCCTTCATGCGCCCCCTCAATTTGAGTAATGTAGAGTCGATCAACACTGGGCAACATTTGCTCATAAAATGAAGCGCCGCCCATCACCATCACTTCATCATCATTTTTAGCCAGCTCTAATGCGGCATCAATACTAGCAACCACCTC
>DQNX01000012.1 GCA_015658965.1 Gammaproteobacteria bacterium | reverse complement strand
GGTTATCTTTATATATAAAACATGTATAGTTTCCCGGAACTTAAATTATTTATAAGGATTAAATATGAAGCATATCGCTTTATCGGTTGCAATTGCAACCAGTCTTGCAGCAGGTGTTGCAACAGCCACGGTATCTAAAGATTTAGCTTATCCATCGGGCAGTGTTTCTGCAGCAGATGTCGCTAATCAAAACTATTTTGTTAACCATTTTTATTCTTTTGGTAATTACGCCATTACTAAAAAAGGTAAAGAAGTTACCGCACTTATCTTAAGAGCTAAGGGTTCAAACCCATTAACATTAACTTTAGAGCGTTATTTAAACAACGAGCCAAAAGCGGCCGGTGTTAATGCTCAAGATCTGGCGATTTTCCGCTCAGGCAAGCTTAAAGGCACGGGCATGCTCATTACCGACTTTATCGACCAATCAAAATCACAATCATACGAGATCTTCATTCCATCGATTCGTAAAGTTCGTCGTTTCGCCGAGCCTGCGCGTGACGATGCTTGGGGTGGTTCAGACTTTACCTTTGGTGATGTAACGCTACGTAAACCAAAGCATGAGTCGCACGAGCTGTTAGGCAAAGCAACGTTTGCTGGTTGTTTAAGCATTATGAAAGACATTAAGCGTAATAAGTACACCCAAAACGCTAAGATTGAAGCGGATTGTTCGACGGATGGCAAAGCCGTTTACAAACTTAAATCAACGGCTAACAATGCAAACTGGTGGTACGACAACCGCATCAGCTACATCGACACCAAAACATTTGCTGACTACCGTACTGAGTACTTTAAAGGCGGCAACAAAGTTAAAGTGATTGATCGCTCATGGGTGTCTGCAAACCTAGATGATCCACGCGCAAGCTACTGGGGTTACTGGTACGGCACAACGCTAGCCACCGGTCATGAGACCATGGCCTTTATCCCTTCAACGATTACCAAAGTTAATCATAAATACAAGAAAAAGAATTTATGGTCAACCAGTACGTTAAAGAAGATGCCTAAGAAAATTAAATAAATTGAAAAAATGATTTGAGCGTATTTATCGTCAAATCATTTTTTTTGTGTAACACAAGTAACAAACATTTTAAATAAGAGGAAAAAAATGAAAAAACAAAACTTAATATTATCTGCTGCCTTAGTAGCCGTATTCTCCGCATCAACAGTATTCGCTGAAGCCGAAGTAACAGGTAAGTTTGTACACGAAAGTGCGCAGCTTACTACTGGCGCTAAATCTACTATCAAAACTGAAAGCACAGTAAGAATTTACATCGACGGTGAGGCTGAAGGTATTGCTGAAGGTGCAACTTACCACGTAGAATTACAGGGTTATACAGATAGTGCGGCAAATCACAGTTCTGGTGCAGCGTATACACAACGCGATTCTTTACGTGAAGCTTATATAGACATGCAACAAGGTGACTGGTCTATTCGTGCAGGTAAGCAACAAGTAGTATGGGGTACAGCTGATGGCATGAAGTTACTTGATATGATTAACCCAACTGACTATGCTGAAATGGCACAAAATCAAATGGAAGATTCACGTATTCCAGTGTGGATGGTTAATGCTGAGAAAGATAACTTACAAGTTGTAATTTCGCAGGCAAAAGAAAACGTATTTGCAGGTCTTAATCGCGGTACAGATACTTCTGTAAGAGCTAACAATCCGGATGGCTCTGATAAAGTTTACGTAGGCAATGATACTGATAGTGCTTTCTTAATGATGGGTCCTGAGTCAATTACAGGCGCTAAAAATGGCTTCTTAAATATTGCTCCAGATCTAGGTTCAATTGCAGCCGGTTTTGGTGGTGCATTTATGCCGTTAGGTTCTGCAGCTAATCAATTGGGTGGACTAGGCAATCCTGGCATGAGTGATCTACTAAGTGCATTTACTGTTGGCGCATTTACGAGCGGTGCAACTTTACAGGAGTTGAGTGATACGTTTGGAAATATGCAGATGGGTAAAGCCTTTGCAAATGGAACCTATACTGGCGCTGCAGTTTTAGCAACATTCTTAAGCACATATGATCATGATGCTGATGGCACCCCAAGTGGAGCAATGGTCTTTAGGGATTTGAATTTTGCAGGTGCAGTTGCGCAAATGGGTTGTGCAGGTGGTCCGGATTCATTAGGTGCTGGAACTTGTGCGGCAGATGGCTCTACAACACAGTCTGATTTTGATATGTTAGCACCGGGCATGACTGGTACTCAGATACTTAATGGGTGGGCAGCAGGCTATGCATCTAACTTGTCATCATTTGGTGATGGTGATGCAAACTCAGCATTTGAATATATGACTAATACAGGTTTCAGAACTTTTGATACCTTTGTAAATGCACGTTCTCAATATAAATATTCTATGCCATCTAATACAGATTTAAATATCGCACTTAGAACGCAAGAGTCTACTACTGATGGTGTTAATTATTCAACGAACTATTCATATAACTATGACACTAACCCAATTATTGATCTTTCATGGAGAAATGATGCAGGTGAAGTGCTAGCACAAGAGTTTAAAGCTGCAACATTAACAATGGCAGGAGAAACTGGCATTGTCACAGTAGATGGTACGTATTTAGAGTTAAAAGATGCTAGTGGAGCTGTGTATGGTGGTGCTACAGGGAAGTCTGCAATCTTAACGTTCGATCAACAAGTTAAGCGCGTTCATAATATTGGTGGTTCATTTGATACATCAATTGAAACAGCAGCGTTAGGTCCAGTTGTTATTCGTGGTGAAGCTTTATATACCAAAGATGGTTTTTCTCCAGTGATGAACAAAGCAGCCTTAAGCCAAGGTGACTTAGTTGGTGCATTGCAAATGAAAAAAGCGGACCGCTTTAAGTTTGTTTTAGGTGCTGATATCACTGCGATGACTAACATGTTAGTTTCTGCCCAGTTTATCCAAGATTCTAATCTTGACTTTGTAGATAATGGTGATGAGTACACGACTGACTATGCAACCATGCATTTATCAAACGGTTTCCAGAAAGGAACTAAAGATAAGAACTTCTACTCTTTATTCTTCTCTAAGCCGTTTGGTGCTTCAGGTGAACATAGATGGAATAACATCACTATGTACGAAGAAGGTAATGGTAACTGGAATAGATTTGATATTGATTACTCGATTGACGACGATACACAAGCAACGCTTGAGTACAACAAGTACTGGGGTAACGTAAATACACAGTTTGGTCAGTTGAAAGACGCTTCAAATATCCAAGTTGGTGTTAAATACTCTTTCTAAGCGTATTTAATTAACCAAAAAAAAGCCTACTTTATGTGGGCTTTTTTACCCATAGATTTTGAGCCCAGTTCAGATTTATAGGTAAAAAAGCTTTATAAAAATGATACAAATAATAACCATTCACTACTCTAGGAGAGTTTAAAAATGAATAATTTCGCTGCAAAATACGCCGCTTTCGTCATCAGAAATCGAAAAGTAATATTAGCTTTAACGGCTATTTTTACGTTATTTATGGGCTTTTTTATTCAAGATCTGGACATTCGTAATGACCCAGATACCTTGTTGCCAGAAACCAATCGCTACGTAGCTACCAATGCGTATGGTGAGCAGAAGTTTGGCTTTGGTAATATCATGGTGGTGGGATTTGTTTTAAAAGATTGTGTTGGCGGTAATGATCCGTACGCTGATGCGGATAAGATTATTAATTTTGATCCTGAAACAGGCTTAAGAATTCACGAATCAGCCCCTGTGAAGATGACACAGACTATTTGTGAATCAGCTGGCGGCGCATGGGAAGACAGTGCGGATGTGTATCAGCCATGGTTTGTTAATATGGTGCAAAAAGCTCATAATGATATGGTGGCACTTAAGCACTCACGTGGCAACAACTTTATGGATATTGCTGCGCAAAAGATTAAGTACATGGGTACTAGTGAAGATGGTGGCCTCAAGTTTGAGCGCCTAATCCCCGTTGCTGGTATAAACACCACAGACAAGCAAGTGGCTGACAAGCAGCTGGCGCATCTTAAAAAAGGCATTGAAACCAATCCGGTGCTAGCGCCGATGTTGATGCTCAAGCAAGCCAAGGACGGCACGCGTTGTGAGTTTGCAGAAGAAGGCTGGTTTGATGATGACGTGTGTCAAGCCAAGGGTTTCTTTATTGTTGGTGATTATGCGGATACGGTCAAGACTGATTATTTACCCTGGGTAACGTCCACCATTAATTTGGTTGATGCAATTAAAGCTGAACATGGCAACCGAGTAGAGGTGCGCATTGCGGGTGAACCGTATTTCTTGGCCTATATGTTGTATGACTTAGTGCAAAAATGGTGGCTGTTTGCGATTTCATTCTTAATCGTGGTGGGTATGCTTTGGTACTTAAACAAGGGCTGGAGAGGCTCGATTTTCCCACTGATTGGTGTGGTGGCGACGATTATCATTACTTTGGGCCTGATGGGCTTTACCGCTTACAAGCTTACCACCATGATGGTGCTAACGCCGATGCTGCTATTAGCCATTGGTACTGGCCACGCCGTGCAAGTGGTAAGGCGTTATCAGAGTGAATTACACACGCACAAGCTGCTACCAATGAGCGCGGCAGAGCGCGCAATTGCAGTCACCATTGTGCCAGCGACTTTGGCGATTGTGACTGATATGGTGGGCTTCTTTACCTTGTCATTTGTGGATATTTCATTCTACAAAGCCTATGCCTATTTTGGCATGTTCGGGATGATGACGATTTTAATCACCACCACCACCATTGCACCGATTTTGATGGCGATGTTCCCAGGTAAAGAAGTTAAACACGATGCTTCATTGGTGGAAGCCTCAGCCTTTGAAAAGGGCATGGCCAAAACCTTAACCAGCGTCATTACTGGCAAGATGAAAATCATTCCAATTGGACTAATTATTGCGCTGGTGGCGTGGAGTACGGTGCAAACCAAAGTACTGTCGCCAACGGAGAATAGCGCCATGCCGGGGGTTGAAATCGGCATTAACTATTCACGTGCAGCGTTTAAATACGATGCGGATGCGAACATTGATCTGCGCCGTTTGGGCGAGGTGATGCCGGGCGTTATTTCGGTGAATATTCCGATTAAAGGCCGTGTTGAGCATTTTCCAATGTTGCCAGCCTGTGAGTATGACGGATCGCAAGCACCAGGCACGCCATGTTGGGACGAGGATGAAGATGCCCCGCAAGGCGCATTTAACAACGCTGACGTAATGGCGGCGATTGAGAAAACCGAAGATTGGATGCGCTCGCACCCGAACATTGGCTTTACCGGTTCGTACATTCAGTTTTTGAAAATTGTTAATATGTTGATGATGACGCCAGAAGGTGAAGAGCCGAATCTGAAGTATTTCCATGTGCCGAATGAGGCGTTTATTGCTAATAATATGGACGTGTATGGTGATCCTGATGATCCTGAATGGGTGCCAAATGCGAATGAAGTTGTCACTGGCTTTAATGGTTTATTGGAGGCCAATACCAATGCTGGTGATTTGGATTCGTTTGTGGCTAAAGGCTGGAATGAAGGCGTAATTATGGGCTTTGTGAATACCATGGATCCGGTGAAGACACATCAAACGGTGAAGGATATTCAGCAATTCTTTAAAGATCATGAAAATGAAAAAGGCTTTGATTTGGTCACTTGGGGATATAAATCGGGCGATACGATTCTGATGCCTGAAAGTGGCAAAACCATCACCATTGAAGACAGTGGCTCGGACACGGTATCTGTTGGTGGCTTCTTGGGTGCTACTGAGGCGACGCATGATGTGGCTGAGGTTGAGTATATCAAATCGCCATTAATTACCGCATTGGCAATTTTCATCATTGCTGCGCTGATCTTTGGCTCGCCACTGATTGCAGCCATTTTGACTTCCACTTTACTGGTTACGCTATTTGGACAATACGGCTTAGGTGCGTACTTCACCAGTGTCGAAAACTGGTCAGGCAACTTGCACTTTGCCACGCTAGTGTCATTATCAATCGCAATGGGATTGGGCGTCGATTACGGTATTTACATGATTTCTCGCCTTAGAGAAGAGATGCAAGTCACCGGCGGACAATGGGTTGAATCATTACAAAACACCTTAGAGACAACTGGCGCCGCGGTATTTGCATCTATTGTGGTGCTAATCGCCAGTTTCATTCCGCTATTAATGACCCAACTCGCCAACACTTGGGCGCTGGGAGTATTCATCTCCGAAGCGTTAATCATTGATGTGGTACTGGCATTAACCATCATCCCGATAATGGTTTATACCTTTAAACCTAAGTACGTGTTTGGAAATAAGAAATAATTTAAAATATATATAAATAAATAAGGCTATATTTCTTTAGCCTTATTTATTTCATTTCATAGAACGGGCAAGGCTCGTTCTATGAAATGAAATAAAATATGAAAAGCAGAGGGTTATGTCAATAAGAAAAATTGCATTTGTAGAAGGTGAGTATTACCATGTCTTTAATCGAGGGGTGGATAAGCGCACAATATTTGAAAACAAAGATGATTTATATTATTTTTTTAGGCGCATGATAGATTTGAATACGGTAGATGTTGATAGCAAACTAAAGTCCAAGAGGTTTTACCAGTCTGGAAATGTATCAAAAAAACCTGATGATCAATTGGTGTCAATCGTAGCATATTGCTTACTGCCTAACCATTTCCATTTGGTTCTAAAGCAAGAATGTGAAAGGGGGATTTCAAAGTTTATGCAGAGGCTAGGAACGAGTTATACGGTTTATTTTAATAATAAGCATAAACGTACAGGGTCGTTATTCCAAGGAAAGTTTAAGGCTAACATCATTGATGGAGAATTTGGTTTGCCGGTATTGAGTGTCTATGTAAATTTGAATTATGCGCATCATAATATCAATCCAAAAGTTAATTTTGTTAAATCAAGTATATTTGAATATTTAGGCACAGAATTAGGTGATTTAGCTTGTAATCAACATGAGATTAGCGCAGTTATTGATGAAATTGGAACGATAAAAGAATATCAAAAATTCGCTAAAAATACATCTAAAGTATTTGGTGAAAACAAAGGGTTGATTATTAAAGAAATCGATTTAGACAAGGTTTATGAATGAAACTTTTCATAGAACGGGCAAGGCCCGTTCTATGAAATCAAATAATGAAGTGAATTAGTTAAAGGTATAATCCTGAAGATATTGATTGATAGATAGTTTAATGGCATTAATTGTACAAAAATATGGGGGGACGTCGGTAGGCTCGGTTGAGAGGATACAGGCGGTCGCTGAAAAAATTAAGGCGTTTGCTGATGGTGGGGACCAGCTGGTGGTGAGTGTTTCGGCGATGAGTGGTGAGACCAATCGGATGACGGCGCTGGCCAAAGAGATTCAAACTGTGCCATCATTGCGCGAGTTGGATATGCTGTTAACCACAGGCGAGCAGGTGACGATTTCACTGTTGTCGATGGCGCTGCAGCAGATTGGCTGTGATGCGATTAGTTATTTGGGCTCTCAGGTGCAAATTGTAACTGACTCTGAACATGGTAAGGCGCGGATTAAATCGATTGATGACAGCCGTATTCACGCCAGCTTAGATGAAGGCAAAGTGGTGATTGTTGCCGGTTTTCAGGGGGTTGATGAGTTTGGACATATTACCACGCTGGGTCGTGGCGGCTCTGATACTACGGCTGTGGCACTTGCCGCGGCGCTCAAAGCGGATGAATGCCAGATTTATACCGATGTGGACGGCGTGTATACCACCGATCCGCGTATTGAGCCGAACGCTCGAAAAATGAAAGCCGTGAGCTACGAAGAGATGCTAGAGATGGCGTCGCTCGGCTCGAAAGTTTTGCAAATTCGCTCGGTTGAGTTTGCATCAAAATACAAAGTACCTTTAAGGGTGTTGTCATCATTGATTGATAACCCTGAAGGCACATTAATTACCAGTGAGGAAAACATTGTGGAACAAGCGGTTATTTCAGGCATTGCGCATAATCAAGATGAAGCCAAACTCAGTTTAATCGGGGTGCCAGATAAGCCCGGCATTGCGTTTAAAATTTTGAAAAATATCAGCGAGGCGAATATTGAGGTTGATATGATCGTGCAGAGTGTTTCGGCGCGTGAGGGTTTGACCAATTTTGCCTTTACCGTGCATCGTAACGACTTTAATCAAGCACAATCGATTTTGCAAACGGTGTGTGATGATTTGGGCGCCATTGGCGTGCAAAGCGACGACAAGGTGGTTAAAGTGTCCTTGGTGGGTATTGGTATGCGCTCGCACGCGGGCATTGCCACCCAGATGTTTGAGGTGCTGCACAATGAAGGCATTAACATTCAGATGATTGCCACCAGTGAGATTAAAATATCCGTGGTGATTGATGAAAAATATTTAGAATTAGCAGTGCGCTCATTGCACAGCGCGTTTGAATTAGATAAGGAATAAAGATGCCAGGATTTGACGACAGAGATGGATTGATTTGGTTTGACGGCGAGTGGGTTGATTGGCGCGAAGCTAAGGTTCACGTATTAACCCACACGCTTCATTATGGCATGGGTGTGTTTGAAGGCGTTCGCGCCTATGATACTGCCAACGGCCCCGCTATTTTTAGGCTTGAAGAGCACACAGATCGGTTGTTTAATTCGGCCAAAATCATGAATATGGATATTGGTTTTAGTAAAGATGAAATCAATCAAGCGCAAAAAGACGCAGTGGCTAAAAACAATTTAGACAGTGCCTACATTCGCCCGATGAGTTTTTATGGCTCAGAAGGTATGGGCTTGCGCGCTGACGGGCTAAAAGTGCATACAATTATTGCCGCTTGGGAATGGGGTTCGTACTTGGGCGAAGACAACATGAAAAATGGCATTCGCATTAAAACTTCAAGCTACACGCGTCATCATGTTAATATTTCTATGACCAAAGCCAAGGCGAATGGCAACTATATTAATTCGATGCTGGCGCTGCAAGAGGCGCTAATCGATGGTTACGATGAGGCGCTACTATTAGATGTAGATGGTTTTGTGGCTGAAGGCAGTGGTGAAAACTTCTTTATCATTCGTGATAGCGTCATTTATACGCCGGATCTTACCTCGGCGTTGGCGGGTATTACACGTGATACGATTTTTAAACTGGCTACTGATTTAGGCTACAAAGTGGTTGAAAAACGCATTACCCGTGATGAGGTTTATTGTGCTGATGAGGCGTTTTTTACCGGCACTGCAGCTGAAGTTACGCCAATTCGTGAACTGGACAATCGCACCATTGGTAATGGTGCTCGCGGCCCAATCACTGAAATTTTACAAAAGCTTTATTTTGATTGTGTTTATGGCCGTAACGATCAATACCAAGACTGGATTGCTAAAGGAGTATGCCAATGAGTACGACAATAGATGATTATCAACAAAAAAATGTTAGTTACTGTACGGTAATAGCAGAAGACTTGCCTTTTCATTGCCCGCCAAAAGATGCGGAAAAATGGAGCATGCACCCCAAGGTTTTTATTAAATTTGACAAGGATGGTCAAGGCGCTTGTCCTTATTGTGGTGCCAGCTACAAGCTAAACTAAGCGGTGGGTAACAAGGCGGTAAATGTTGTTTTAGTCGGGCCCATGGGTTCTGGAAAAACCTCAGTTGGCCGTCGTCTTGCCTGTGTGCTTAAGCGCGATTTCTTTGATTCTGATTTTGAGATTGTAGCGCGAACTGGCGTGGCGATTGATCATATTTTTGATGTAGAGGGTGAAGCAGGTTTTCGTCAGCGTGAAACGCAAATGCTTAAAGATTTGTATGAGATTCCTAATATCGTGATTGCCACGGGTGGTGGTATTGTTATCAAAGAAGAAAACAGAGTCCTGCTAAAGCGCAACAGTTATGTGGTGTATTTATCCTCTAGTATCAAACAGTTGTTGAAAAACACAGCCAGCTCTAAATCACGCCCCTTGCTGGAACAATCAAACAATCGAGAGCAAACTATTCGAGATTTAGTGAATGCTAGAGAGGGTTTTTATCAAGAGGTTGCTGATGTTGTGATTGACACCACGGGTAAAAAGCTCTACGCTATCATTAAAGAAATTAAAAAATTTTTGCCAAAATGAAGAAATTTTTTATCAGCATTGCAATAATACTAAGCAACTTTAACGCCCAAGCAATGAGTGAGTATGAGTTTATTGAGCGACTGAAAAACACACATCCTTTTTTTAAGCAACAAGCGTTAAGCAGCCAAATTAAGCAAGTTGAAAAACGCCTAACCAGCGCTAATGAAGATTGGATTATTGCCATTGATGGCAACTATAAAAATGAAAATGCCAGCGATATATCGTCAAGCACTTACAACAAGCTAGAGACAACTTCGGTTGATGTTTCTGCCACCCGTAAAATTGTAAATTTAGGTAGCAATATTACCTTTAAGCATACTTGGAAAGACAAAAATAAAGATGTTAGTACAACCCGTAATAAATTTTCATTAGATTATACGTATCCATTATTGCGCAATCGGGATGGCGTTAATGATCGGCTTGATGCCGACGTTGCTCAAATTGCAATTGAGCAAAACACATTAGAACGACTCGAGCAAGAAGAGGGCTTTATTCTCAAAAAACTAAAGCGTTTTGTTGATTTGGCGTATGCACAAGAGCAGCAGTTAATTAATGAGCGTCGATTGATTTTAGCCGAACAAGAGTTAAGCCTAGTTAAGCAAAAATTTTCCGCATCCGTTGTGGATAAGGTTGATGTCCTGCTTCAAGAGGATGCCTACCAAAGGGCGCAACAGCAACTATTGCAAGCACAACAAGATTTGATATTATTGCGCCACGAAATTTCCATCACTTTGGCGCTTGATTTTAATCAGGCAGTCGCTGAGATGGATTTGTACAAAGCTTACACACCCAAAGATGCGCAATTATTAGTCAATACTAGAGTGTTAAGAATTACCGACTTAAATCAAAAAACTTTAAGACGACAACTGCGCAGTTTTAAAAACGAATCAGAAGCAAAATTAGATTTAAATTTAGGTTTGGCGAGTGAGGGAGAAAATAGCAATTATTCAAATTCATTAGAAAACCAAAGCGCTAATTGGAACGTGGGCTTGGGTTTATCTTATCCGCTTGGCGGGGTTAAGAGTAATAATAATATTAAAAAAGTAGAAATAAAATTGGCACGTTTGGCGCTATCCAAGCAAGAGCAATTACTTGATCTTAATGTGCAAGCAATCACACTTAAAGAAAAAATTAGCCTACTGATGCAGATGTTTAAATCCAATAAAAAACAAATTGCAATTGCCCAGGCTAGAACGTTAGAAGAAAGAGATCGCTATGCCAATGGCAGTGGGCAGGCAAGTTTTGTTATTAGTGCACAAAACAATGAGCAAAATGCCCAACTGAGTTACGCACAAGTCGCCACAAGTTATCAAAAATCTGTGTTTGATTTCAAGGCAACGATTGACCAATTGGTTCGATGAATCAAAATACGATTAGGTATACGCTTACCCCTAAAGATTTACACGCGCATATTTTTCAAGTCGAGCTAACGCTTGACAAGCCTAATCCATTAGGGCAAGTTTTTTCTTTGCCAAATTGGATTCCTGGCAGTTATTTGATCCGAGATTTTTCTAAACACATTATTAGTATCAGTGCGCAAAGTTGTGGCAAGGCGATTGTCATCAAAAAATTAGATAAAAATCACTGGATCACCCAGCCTTGTGATAAAAATATCACGCTAAAATACGAGCTTTATGCTTTTGATTTATCAGTGCGTTGCGCTTACTTAAGTGATGAACGTGCCTTCTTTAATGGCAGTAGTGTGTTTTTAAAAGCGCTTGGATTTGAAGATAATTTGTGCGAACTGGTAATTAATTATCCGACAAGCAATACGCTGGGCGATTGGAGTTGTGCCACCACGTTAAAGCTTGAATCAAAACACAAAGATTTTGAAATCTATCAAGCTGATAGTTATCAAGATTTGATCGACCATCCTGTGGAAATGGCCGACTTCACCCGCTTTGAATTTGAAGTTGCTGGTGTGCCTCATGCCATGACATTGACTGGCCAGCATGCAACAGATATTGCTAGACTAAGGGCTGATTTGATACGTATTTGCGAACATCACATTAATTTTTTTGGTGGCGATACGCCATTTGATGAATACCTATTTTTAACCTTGGTAAGAACCAAGGCTTATGGCGGCTTAGAGCATCAAAAATCAACCAGTTTAATTTGTTCAAGAAAAGAACTTCCCACGGTTGATATGGGCGATATTAATAAAGATTACATGCGCTTTCTAGCACTTTGTTCGCATGAGTATTTTCATGCCTGGTGGATTAAAACCATCAAACCGGCAAGCTTTCACAGGCTTAATTTGGGGCGGGAAAACTACACCGAACAGTTGTGGATTTTTGAGGGCTTCACCTCCTATTATGATGAGTTGTCGTTATTGCGTACGCAACTGTTATCGCCAGAGCAATATCTGACCTTGTTTGCACAAACCCTAACTCGGGTGCAAAAGAGCCAAGGCCGATACAAACAATCATTAGCTGAATCAAGTTATGATGCTTGGACTAAGTTTTATCAGCAAGATGAAAATGCGCCGAATGCGATTGTTAGTTATTATACCAAGGGTGCTTTATTGGCCTTTGTGCTGGATGTTGAGATTCGCAGTCGTAGCGGTGACACTCAGTCGCTAGATGAGGTATTAAAATTGATTTGGGACAATTATCAAGACACTGGCCTAGAAGATGACACACTGCAGAAAGTTGTTGCACATTTAACCCAAAGCGATTTCACCGAATTTTTTGATGATTATTTGTATGGTGTGGTTGATCTGCCACTCAAGCAAGCATTTGAATACGTAGGTATAACTTGTGAATTTAGCCATCAGCAAGGGGAGCTGTCTAACTTTGGTATTGGCATTGATAAAAAACAAGAATTTGCAATGATTAGCCACGTATTAGACAACACTTGTGCTCAGGCTGCGGGCTTGTATGTTGGTGATAAAATCATGAGTATTGATGGCATTAAAGTGCAAGCCAAAGATTTGGCCAGCACTATTGATACTTATGCGCAAGGCAGTACAATCGAAGTAGGTATTTTTAGAGATGAATTATCACGCGAGTTAAGCGTTACAATGGTCAACAGCGAACCAACATTCTGCACGTTAAGTATTGCAGATGAGCTAACCAAAGACACTTTAAAGAGGCAAAGACAATGGTTTTACCACGCTTAAATCTGCCTAAATTATTGCTTAAACCAGTGGGTCGGGCGATTGCTGATTTTGGCATGATTAAAGCCGGTGATAAAATATTGTTAGCAGTTTCTGGCGGTAAGGATTCTTTGAGTTTGTTTCATATTTTGCGTCATTTTCAGCGCCATTCCCCTGTCAAATTTGAGCTCGGTATTGTGACTATTGACCCTCAAGTTGAGGGCTTTGAGCCACAAGCACTTAAGGTCTTTTTCGAGCAGTTTGACACACCCTATTTTTTTGAAGAATTTCCGATTATGGATCAAGCAAAGCAAAGCATGCGTGGTGATTCTTATTGCTCGTTTTGTTCTAGAATCAAGCGTGGCTTGATGTATAAAGTGGCTAGGCGTGAAGGCTACAATGTTTTGGCATTGGGCCAACATCTGGACGATTTGAGCGAGAGTTTAATGATGTCGATGTGCCACAATGGTAAGATTCAGACCATGAAAGCACATTATATTAATGACGCTAAAGATTTGCGCATTATTCGCCCGATGGTGTATGTGCGTGAGCGCCAACTTGCTGATTTTGCTTCGAACGCCAATTTACCCGTGATTGCTGATTCGTGTCCAGCCTGTTTTAGCATGCCTACCGAACGAGAATATTTTAAACAGTGGTTGTTAGATGAAGAAAAGCGCATTCCTAATCTGTATAAAAACCTATTGAGTGCAATGAAGCCGATGCTGAATGAAGTCAATGATTAAATTTATCTTAACGTTATTTTCAATCTTACCGCTTAGACTTAATCATTTTATTGGCACCATGATTGGGTATTATTTGTATTTAACCCGTAGTGATTCCAAGCAAGTAGTTAGTGTAAATATACAAACTTGCTTTCCAAATTTAAGTGAATCAGAACAGCAAAATCTTATCAAAAAATCTCTGATTGAAACCGGAAAAAGCCTGAGTGAGTCTGGTTTTATTTGGTTTAATAGCTTTAAAAATAACGCCACTTATATTACTCAGACCACAGGAATGGAGTATTTAAACAGTGACTCAGCCGTTATTGTGTTGGTGCCACATTTTGGCTGTTGGGAAATCACAGCCCGGGTGTTGTCACTAACCAAGCCAATAACATTCTTATACAAGCCGTTGAGAAAATCTGATCAGGAAGCGCTCTTGATTTCTAAAAGACAACAAGGCAGTTTGTCAATGGCAACCGCTGATAAAAAGGGCGTGATGAAGCTGCAAAGAGCATTGGCAAAAAATGAGCTAATTGGTATTTTGCCAGATCAAGATCCAGGCGAAGAGGGTGGTATCTTAGCCCCATTTTTTAGTCATGATGCACGTACAATGACTTTACTGGTTAAGCTTGCTAGAAAAAATAATGCCCAAGTATTAATCACATGGGCGACTCGATTAGAAAAAGGCAAAGGCTATGAACTGAATTTGAAGCCTGTGAATGTTATGTCAGATTCTGGCGAACTTAAAGCCGATGTAATGCTGATG